>JAXIOB010000008.1:0-3089 GCA_034190585.1 Asbonarchaeaceae archaeon (SeqCode) | reverse complement strand
GCGTTGAGGGCGCTGTCCCGTAGGGGTTCCGGGGTTCGAATCCTCGCCCCCGCATTTTGGAAAAATGCTTCCGCGAGTATTCGAACGGAGAAGCGGTAGCTTCGAATTCGAATCCTCGCCCCCGCATATCAAACATAGTGCTCAAGCGAGCGATTCGAACCAGAGCACCGGCAGGTGCGACGTTCGAATCCTCGCCCCCGCATCCTGTCCATGAAATCACCGGATACGTATCTCCTCACCTACGGGAACCTGGTGACGCCGGAACGTATCGAGCAGTTCATAGCAGAAGGAAGTGGCCGGGAGCATGTCGCCTACGATGACGAATCGTCCTCTCTGACGGTACACGGGGAACGGGTGCGGCCTGTCACTGTACACGGCTATGGCCGGGACGTCTCTCATGTAATAACAGATGAACTGGTCGCTGAAAGCGATCGTTTCGACCATGACTCCGCACTTGACATGATCCGCGAGGACTATCCAGACGCAGAGAACCGCGGCGGGCTTACGATCTACCGGGATCCCGGCTCACGTATCAACGCCGTTCTGTTCCCGGTGACAGCCAGCGATCGTCGACTGTACGAGAGGATGGAGGTAGGATATCAACTGGAAGAAGTCCCTGCCTCCCAGATAGAGCCGTGGCCCGGTGAACCCGGGTCAGGCGCGCTTGCCGCGGTAAGCCGCAACCGTGGTTCGCCGGCACCGATCCGGGACTATCTCAGAGAGTGCGCCGCATCGTGGGATGTCTGGGGAGAGGCGGAACGGTTCCTGCACACGACATATATCGGGTCCGAGAACCTCTACGAGTGGGCGAAAGAAAATTATGGGGCTCTCCTCGAGCAGTCAGTCGAATAGCGGGTCGCCGTCCTCAATCAACAGCTCGCCGTCCAGCCGGACTGTCGGATCCTCGCAGACCGTGTCCCAGTGCACGTCTGCGGTCACCTCGTGCTCGTCGCCGTCCGGTACCATGGAAGAGTTGTCGCCGAAGGCGACGTGGACCGTGCCAAGCACTTTCTCGTCCTGCAGAGTGTTCCCGACGAGTTCCGCCGCAGGATTCGTCCCGATCCCGATCTCAGCGATGTTCCGCGCACCGTCGACCTCGTCGAACGCCGCCGAGAGCTGTGATTCCTCAGTACTGGGGTGTTCTATCGCGACCGCTCTGTTGTCCTCGATCTCCACCGTCGTCCCTTCCGGCGCGTACGGGAAGTGGTCGATGACCAGCGTCCCTGACGCGTTGACCGGTGCACCGAATGTCTCGCCGTCCGGCAGGTTCCCCCAGTCGCCCGGTCCGTGAAACAGGCCCGTCCCCTTGATATAGTAGTCGATATCGATTTCCAGCCGGACATCCGTGCCTGACGGAGTCCTGACCCGCATCTCATCGGCGGAGGAGAGCCGATCGAAGACCTCGCGACACCGCCGCGCCACCTCGTCGTAATCAACCGGCAGCGACGTGGACCAGATCTCAGGCGTTATCCCGGGCATCGTGGCGCCGCGTACTCCCTGTTCCGTCGCCTCCCGGCGTGCATCTGTGTGGGTAAGCGATTTCTCTGTCGGGGCGATGAACACGTCCGCGTCCTTCATCGCCGCGGCGACATGGTCCGGCGGCTCCGCCCCCTGCCGCGACGGGGCCTCGTATTCGATGTAGTCGTGGGAGTCAACTGTACTGTCAAGCACCCGTAGCAGCGCATCGACGATGTTCGGATCGTTCCCGTCGTTCACCACCACGACGTGTTCGTCGTCCTGCACGTTCAGGCACTGGTTTACGACTGTTGTGGCGCCGTCGCGGAGAGACATGATAGACTAATAAGCTGGCAGCGAACAAAAAGCTATCGGGCCATGGATTTTGCAGGGCGTATCGATCAGGTGCAGACAGCGCTGGCTGACCGGGAGAAGGATGCTGCCGTGGTTGCGGGTGCTGCGGCGTCACAGTATCTTTCCGGGTTCGAGGCCTATTCGGACGGAGGGACGCGGACATGGTACCCGCTGGTCGTTGTCCGCCGCGACGCCGACCCATGCCTCTTCGTCAGCGGGCTGGACGCGACCGCGGCAGAGGAGACCGCCGACATCCCGTTCCAGGTACCGGACGGCTCGTTCAGCGATGCCGTCACGGCGTTCCTTGACGAGGAGACCACCGTTATTCTCAGCGAACATACACGGGCGGGACTGTATAGCCGCCTGGCGGAGTCGTTCACCGTTACGTTCGACGAGTTCCTGGCCGATCTCCGGGCGGTGAAGGAGGAACCCGAGATCGCGGCGATCGGGTCCGCCATCCAGATCACCGAAGGGGTTCTGTCTGAGGCGCTGCAGCGGATCGACCAGAACACGACAGAGGCCGCACTGGCAGGCATCCTCGGACACGGGATGCGCGACCGCGGCGGGATGCCCGGCTTCCCTTCCATCGTCGCATCCGGGAGCCGTGCCGCACACCCGCACCATGCGCCGCGCGACGTTCCTGTCGGCGAGGATGTCGTCCTGTTCGATATCGGGGCACGGGTGGACGGGTACGTCGCCGATATCGCCCGGACGGTGTACGTCGGGGAACCGCCGGACCGGTTCCGGGAGGCGTATACAGCGGTGGCTGAGGCGCAGGAGGCCGCGGAGCAGCAACTGGAGGCCGGGGTTGACGCAGCAGCGGTCGACGAGGCCGCGCGGGACGCGCTTGCAGCGGCGGGATACGAGGAGGGGTACCCGCACGCCGGGGGGCACGGCGTCGGGCTGTCGGTCCATGAGTCCCCGAAGATATCTACGAGCTCCGAGGATACGCTGGAGGCGGGAAATGTCGTCACACTCGAGCCGGGCGTGTATTTCGACGGCGAGTTCGGCGTCCGTATCGAAGACATCTATGTCATCGAGGAAGACGGGGCAGACCGGCTTTCGCAGCGTTCCCGGGTGCTGGACGACCACATCATCAGCGTTTAAAAACCTCTTCTCACCGGTCAATACCGGACGCGGGGGTAGCCAAGTCCGGTCAACGTCGGTCGGCCATCCCTGACGGGAAGCCCGACTGGCCAAAGGCGCAGGGCTTAGGTCCCGAGATTCTCGATCGGTGCCGGGAGAGAATCGAGGTGAAGAAAATCCGCCAGGATTTTCGT
>JAXIOB010000020.1:0-3601 GCA_034190585.1 Asbonarchaeaceae archaeon (SeqCode) | reverse complement strand
TTCAAGAACGAGCTGTACGACAACGAGCGGCCCGGGATTTATGTGGACGTGGTCAGCGGCGAGCCACTGTTCGCCAGCATCCACAAGTTCGACAGCGGCACCGGCTGGCCGAGTTTTTACCGGCCGCTTGAGCCTGAAAACATCATACGGCGCCGGGATCCTGGACCGCTCGGGGACAGGATAGAGGTCCAGAGCCGGTACGCTGGGAGCCACCTCGGGCACGTGTTCAGGCACGGCGGCACCCCCACCGGGCTCCGGTACTGCATCAACAGCGCCGCACTCGAATTCATCCCTGCCGGAGAACTCGAGGAACGAGCATACGGGAGGTATTCCGATCTTTTCGCCCAGTAACCGGCCCCCAAGAGGATGCCGCTGACCGGCTATCCGATGTCTACTTCTGCCGTGACGGTCGGACAGCTGAACGTGCCGACCCGGACAGTGTCGCCGCCAACGGCATCAACGGACGCATCCTGGTTGCCCCAGGAAACGTTCTGGCTCAGGATGTCTCCCGCTGCGAGGTCCTCTATATATCCACGGTCAAGTACCGTACCGTCTGCAGCCACTGCCGCGACACTTGTATTGTTGAACCCGACACGGCCCTCGTTCTCCACCGCTACCGAGGCCCATGAGGTGTTGGAGCCGTCGGAGGAGGAGACGCTGAATATGCCGAGCTGTCCGAAGGTACAGTCGATCTGTTCGGCCGACTCATTCCCCACGCTCTCGGTCTGCTGTTGGAAGAAGGTGGTCGCCCATCCTAGGAGGAGGGCGGCCATCGCTAACACGATGGCGATGACGACGACCACCGATAACAGTGCTGAAACGCCAGAACGTGTCATAGCACCTGTTCTATATGCACTGTCTTAATTAGTTTTCGGCCCGCAGGAACCTTCGTGGACGGTGTCTGCAGGCCGGACGACAAAGTATAAAACAGCTCAGCAGAAAATGATTCTTATGGTATATGAACAACTCGCGCTGGCTGCCGGCCGTGCACTGTTCGGACTGTTTTTCATCTTCAACGGGCTCAACCATTTCATGAAGCGGGAGGTGATGGCAGGGTACGCGGAGTCGAAAGGCGTCCCGATGGCGCAGTTCATGGTCCCATTGACCGGGCTGCTCCTGCTGGCCGGCGGCCTGTCCATCGTGGCGGGCGCGTACGTCGGCGTCGGCGTCGTACTCCTGCTCCTGTTCCTGCTCGTCACCACACCGACGATGCACAATTTCTGGGCTGTCGGCGAGGAGCAGAAGCAGGATGAGATGGTGAATTTCCTGAAGAACATGGCGCTGCTCGGTGCCGTCCTGATCACGTACTACGCGTGGACGACCGGGACGTGGCCGTACGCGTTGAATACAGGGATGTAAGCCGTGTCCGGTATCGTCGTGGCCGGCGGCGGAATCGCAGGACTGGAGGCGGCGCTCCGGCTCGACCGCCGCACCGCTTGTGAAATCACCGTCGTGGACCCCGGCACAGCTACAACGTTCTATCCGTCGCTGCACCGCGTGCTGCAGGGAAAGCCGATCGACGCTGTCAGCATCGACTTCGATGCCGTGTTCGACGGCCGCGACATCGACCACGTACAGGAGGAGGTGGCAGGGATGGCGCCAGAAGAGCGCCGCCTCGAACTTGCTGCCGGCTCCCTCGACTTCGACAAGTGCGTTGTCACGGTCGGTGCCAGGACCTCGTACGGCAGTATCGAGGGAGGGTGCAACGTCCACGACCTCCGGTTCCGGGACGACACCGAAGCAGTGGCGGAAGCGGTGGAGAACGGGGCAGTGGACCGGATCGTGGTCGTCGGCGGCGGCGCGACCGGTGTCGAGGCGGCGGCATCGCTGTACGAGGCGTCGGACGGACTGGAACGGTTTGACATCGCCCTGCTGGAGGGGGAGAACCGGTTGTTGCCGCAGTTCGACCCTTCTCTGGGACAGATCGTCGAGACGGCGTACCGGCGGCGCGGCATCGACATCAGGACCGAAGCATTCGTTGAACGGATCCGGGCGGACGGCGTGGTGCTGCAGGACGGGGAAGACGTTTCAAGCGACGTGACGGTGTGGGCAGGCGGCATCGAACCACGGCCGGTTATCCAGGAGTTCGGGCTGGAGTACACGGACGACGGCATCCCTGTCGACGAGCACATGCGGGCGGCGGACGATGTATACGTTGCGGGCGATGCGGCGTCGTACGACGGCAAGGTGAACCGGGCGTTCTACGCTATCGGCGAGGCCAAGACCGCGGCGGCAAACATCGCACGCAGTCTCGCGGGGAAGCAGCTGCAGCGGCACCGGATGGGGTGGGACCCGAACCTCGTCCACCTCGGGGCGTGGGACGCACTGTTCGAGCTGGACGGGTATACATGGCGCGGCCGCACCCCCGCGTTGATGCGGAGTATCGGTGTGGAACAGCGGTACCTGTGGACGAGAAGACACCTGCTGTAGAACTGAAGGGGATGCCGGGAATTCTCTCGTATGTCAACCGACGGTTACATCGCTGTGCATGCCAGAGCCGGGCGATCCGTGGAACCGGCAGTAGACCTGGTATGTCCCTCCCTCGTTGAACCGGAGCGTCACGCTCTGCGAGCCGGACAGCGTCTGGTCAATCCCGGCCGCATCGAGGGTGACGGTGTGGCTTCCTTCCTGGTTCACGAACCGGATGACCGTACCGGGGCTGACCGACGGGTTCGAACTCGAGAATTCGTAGTTGGTCAAATCGATGGTCCGGTCGGGCGAAACGCCTGAAACGACCTCGACCGCGGGTCCGGTCTGCTGTTGCTGGTCCTGCGTCTCCTGCTGATTGTTTTGCTGGTCACCGGTCTGGCCCTGTGTCGGCGCCTGTGTACCGCCGTACTGCCCGCCAGAAGTGCATCCTGTCAACGCGATCGTTGCAACGAGAACCAGCGCGAGCACCAGTTTCGTGTTCATACCCTACGGACCTGATAATGTAACCGTATTGTAATTTTAATAATTGTTTTGGTGTCCGCCTCATCCTGACGCCTGCAATGTTCCCGTCATACCGCTGGAGGCGTGGCCAGGAAGCGTACATTCAAAGTCGATGGGGAACGTCCCGCTCTCCGGAGCGGTGAATGTAAATGAGTCGGTCTGGCCCGCCTGGATGGTATCGCTCCCCACGTTCAATGCCGGGATCTTCAGGTTGTGTGGGATCTGCCCCGTGTTCGTGAACTCTATCGTCACCTCCTGCCCTTTCTCCACCGTGATAGTGGAGGGCGAGAAGCTGTATTCCGTCCCGCTTACTGTGACTGTCTTTCCGCCCTGATCCCCACTACCGCTGGTATCTGCCGCGGCGAGTCCTGTCGGACCGGTAACCATGTTGAAGCTGCCGACCGCGCCACCTCCGACAAAGAAGCCGGCAAGGAGTGCAACCAGCAGGGCGTTCCGCGGCCGCATCTCGACCTCAACAGTATCCGCCATGGTTATTCTGTCCCCCGCAAATCCTTTTATAGGTTACAGTTATGTTACATTTCGCCGGACAATGTTTTTAGAGTCCATACTCCCTACTACAGGTAGAGAGGGTTCCGATGGTTGACATGATAAATTCGGTGCTTGTCGGTGCGGCCTCACTCGCCTTCCTCGCCACCATCTACTTCACCTA
>JAXIOB010000027.1:0-3718 GCA_034190585.1 Asbonarchaeaceae archaeon (SeqCode) | reverse complement strand
GGCTAAGTCATAACAAGGTAGCCGTTGGGGAACCAGCGGCTGGATCACCTCCACATTCTCGGAGACTCCTTCGGGAGTCTACGTGGAGAGGTTCTTCGGAACCTCTCATGGAGGTCACCGGGAGCTCACAGTGTGGCTCCCGGGGAGGCCTGTCGAAGCACCAACACTCCCTGGCGCGGGAGCGAACGCGCCACTCCTTTCCTTTCTTTTTACATACAGGATCTCAGATAGAGGCGGTGCCCAATAGTTCCTCCCTGACTAACTGACGCTATCAAATCAGTGGATTTCGGTGTTACTAGTTCTATCCGGACCTGCGGATGGAATTTCGAGGTCTTTTTATCACCCTGGACGCTCTCTGGGAAACCAGACATTCCAACTGGTGGTAGAATGGGAGAAGAGCTCGACGACGAGAAGGTGGTGCTGGAGACCCGTGCGCTGCACCCGTTCAGCGGGGGGTGGTGCGACTGGTACGGTACCGGAGGCGAGGCCGTCGTGACGTTCCTTACCATGCAACACGGTCTCTGGAACGCGTGGATGAACCAGTGCGTGGCGTATGTGCACGACCACGAGGAACATGACAGTGTCCACGAACGGCTTGACTGCGGCAGGAGTGAACGGGTCGTCACTCCGGAGGAATTCGACCCTTCGGAGATGGAGGAGCCGGGCGTGTACCGGGACGCGACACACTATGACGACGAGGAGAAGGTGGACGAGTCCTACACCATCGTACTACCGTACGACTTCATGTCAGAGAAGCTCTGCAAGGCGTATATCGACGAGCTGAACGAGACGTACGACAGGAACTTCGTCCTGTTGGTTGAGCCAGCGTTCAAGCAGCTGTGGCGGGAGAACCAGATCGCGCGGTACGAGCCAGGCGAGGACACGCTCCATCTCTACACGGACAGCACGGATGACGTTGAATCGGTGGAGACGGAGTACACCCGATACGAGATTCTTCTCAGGCGCGATGCCGATACAGGCGATCTGATAGGGTTCAGCATCCCTCGATTCAGCGACATCCTGGACCTGGTCGAGGGCGAGGTGCGTCACCCATAGAGCAGCCGCGTCAGTGCGTCGGCGGCAGGCGAGTCCGCGTCCAGTGTCCAGTACGTTCCCTTGGCACCGACATCGGCTTCCTCCACGAGCTCGTACCGCTGCAAGGTGCCCCATCGGCGATAGAGCGCGTTCCGCGACACACCGGCCGCTTCCGCCAGCTGCGACTTGTTGTACGGAATCGCAGGATTTTCCAGCAGGACGCGGACAATCTTCTCAGTCACATCGTCCAGCATGTACGACGCTTCCCCGTCTTTCTGTACCTTTTGCACAACAATATTGTATCTCAAGACAAACACTTAAGAACGTGGCGGAGGTCGCGTGGTCTCTTGAGAATCAATACATGAATGGAGAATACAGCGACTACCAGGTATCCATACTGGCGAAGCTCTGGATGCGCGGACTGTTCGGCGGCAAGTATCAGCCGGTGGAACAGCTGTTCAGCGATATCCCGCGCGAACACTACGACGACGCCCGGCAAGCGTTAGAGGAGCTGTATAAAGAAGGGCTTGTCCGTTACCACAAGAACCGAAAGTGCGCCTCCATCAATACGGGCTACAAAGAGAGAGTCCGCACCATCCTCCAGCAGGCGGACGATATTCCCGGCTATGTCCCGGATCTCCACTGACCCTGATGGACCCGCTGGGATTTGAACCCAGGGCCTTCCCCTATCTTGGGTCGAAGCTCACATCCGTTCGCTTCTCCGACCGCCATCTCTCCCGCGAGGGTCGAGAAGCCGGTCATGCAAGGGGGACGTTCTGCCAGGCTGAACTACGGGCCCTGCGGTGCTGTGGCGTGGAAGAATTTATTAAACCGCCGTAGCCCGGGCACGGCCACAGGGTTTATAAATATTGCCGGCCTATACTGGCGTACACGAACGTATTTTCCCGTTCCCTCCAACCTCCTCCCTCCCCGTCCGGCGTTTTGTCCGGACGGGGAGTCTCCTCCCCTCCACGGTTCTGCCGCATTCATTTCCTGCCACCGCCTCCGGCGCATACCTCACTGCATGTCATTCCCGCCAGCACACGTAGACTGTCCCCTGATACTTTGAGGAGTCCGTCCCGTACCCCTCGTCGTGCCGGCGCCATGCAAACCCGTGGTCCGCGAGGAGGTCCTCGATCGCGTCCGCTGTGTGAGCGTACAGTGTGTGGGTGTCGGCGAAGAAGCCGTCCTGTGTGAACACCAGCGATTCGAATGTGACGCGGTCGCCGTCCTCGTGATGCAGCTGACCGACCCGTCCGACATCTCCTGTCTCTCCTGCAGCTGACTCCACGAACGGAGGGGCGGTATCGTCTTCAACATTGAAATCGCCGTTGTCGAACACGAGGACACCCTCATCGGCTAGCAGCTCATCGATGCGGTCAAGCGACGCATCGACAGCGGCCTGGTCCAGGTGGTTGATGACCGTGAACGGGAGCCACACCAGTCCGTATGTTCCGTCAACCGCGTCGAGATCAGGGAGCTCCGCCTGCTTGAACGTTGCATCGCTTTTCTTACGGGCGAACCGGAGCATGTCCTCGCTCGGATCCACGCTGGTCGTGTCGAAGCCGCTGTCGACCAGATGCGGCGTGTGGTTGCCGGTGCCGCAGCCGATGACGAGTGCGGTCCGCGTGTCGGTGGTTGCGTGCTGTCCGAAGGCGTCGACGACAAACGCCGTCTCCTGTCCGTACTCCTTGCCGCTGTACAGCACGTCGTAGTACTCGGCCCGGTCAGCATAGATCCGCTCCGCCATGCTGCCACCTGGGTTTCTCTGCTTTAATATTTCGACAGCCGAACGGAGTTCAAAGCATATTTAAAGACTCGGCCGGGTTCGTTTTGTACAGGGCGCCGACAATGAACCGATAACCCGGGCTTATAAAGTTCTCTCCGCTACTCCCGTCCGCGACTTCCCGCCTGTTCCCGCCCGTTTACGCCGTGTCGCTCCGTGGTTTGCAGCCCGGTGCCGACGCTTTCCAGGGGTGCCCTGAGGGGGTATCCCGCACCCGCCGCCTCCGTGGCGGCACCAGGTGCGCCCGCAAATATGTCGTTCAACGACGTACGGGACAAAGCAGGTGATGCACATCGAAACTCCTTACGGAGTTTCTCAAGCATCGTTCTCCGAGAACGATGCATTCCCGAGTCACTGGTCGAGTTTTTACTCCGACTGGTGCAGCCTGATGGAGCTGGAGGCAGCCACGTTGGTGGCCGCTGTTCCGGCTAGTGGATGGCTCGGCTCGAGACGCCGACGAAGGGCGTGACAAGCTGCGAAAAGGCTGGGCGAGGCGCATGTAGCCATCGAACCCAGCATCCCCGAATGGGACTTCCTGCGTACCCTCTGGGTACGCGTTCCTCGCGGAACGGGAACGCCCCGAACTGAAACATCTCAGTACGGGCAGGACAAGAAATCAATTCCGAGATGCCGTCAGTAACGGCGAGTGAACGCGGCGTAGCGCAAACCGAACGTCAGTCCGCAAGGACTGATGGATGTGGGTTCGGTCCGCACTGGATCCCGCGCGGCAAGCAGAAGTGCACTGGAACGTGCCACGAGACAGGGTGACAGTCCCGTACGCAACACCGCAACGGATCTTCGCGGACGCACGAGTAGCGGGGGTTGGAAATCCTCCGTGAATCCTGGGAGGCAGGTCCTTCCAACGCTAAACACGTCTCGAGTCCGATAGCGTAACAG
>JAXIOB010000029.1:0-4339 GCA_034190585.1 Asbonarchaeaceae archaeon (SeqCode) | reverse complement strand
AACGGGCGGAAGGAGATTCTGCAGATCCATACGCGGAACATGCCGCTGGAGGACGAGGTGGACCTCGACGAGCTGGCCGACCGCACCCACGGCTACGTCGGCGCGGATATCGAGGCGCTGGCGAAGGAGGCAGCTATGGCCACGCTCCGGAGAGTGCTGCCGGAGATAGATCTTGATGACAGCCAGATTGACGAGGAGGTGCTTGACAAGCTGGTGGTCGGCGAGGAGGACTTCACCACCGCGATGCGGCTCGTGGAGCCGTCGGCGATGCGGGAGGTGATGGTCGAGGTCCCACAGGTGACGTGGGACGACGTCGGCGGGCTGGAAGAGGTGCAGGAGCGGCTGCAGGAGATGGTCGAGTGGCCGCTGGACAGGCCCGAAGTATTCGAGGAGATGGGGGTGGACGTACCGACCGGGCTGCTGCTGTACGGCCTGCCCGGCACAGGGAAGACGCTGCTCGCGAAGGCGGTCGCGAACGAGTCGGACGCGAACTTCATCAGCATCAAAGGTCCTGAGCTGTTCTCGAAGTGGGTCGGCGAATCCGAGAAGGCGGTCCGCCAGATATTCTCGAAGGCGCGACAGGTCGCACCCACCGTCGTGTTCATCGACGAGATCGATGCGATCGCGCAGCGCCGCGGCAGCCGCGGCGACTCAGGCGTAGGCGACCGCGTTCTCAACCAGTTGCTGTCAGAGATCGACGGTGTCGAGGACATGAGCGGCGTGGTCGTTATCGGGGCGACGAACCGGCCTGACATCCTGGATCCCGCGATCCTCCGGCCGGGCCGGCTGGACCGGCACCTGCACGTGCCGCACCCGGACGCGGATGCGCGGCGGCGCATCTTCGAGATCCATACTGAAGACATGTCGCTGGCCGACGACGTTGACTTCGACGAACTCGTGGACCGGTCCGAGGACTTCGTCGGGGCGGACATCGAGAACGTGTGCCGCGAGGCGGGCATGCACGCCATCCGCGAAGAGACGGACACGGTCACGATGGATCACTTCGAGGCAGCGTTCGACGACGCGCGGCCGACCGCCGGCGAGGACGACATCGAAGAGTTCGAGGAAAAGGTGGACCGGATGGAAGCGGAGGACGAAGCGGCCGCGACCGCTGACTATTTCGGCTGATTCTGGCCGGAAAACGACGTCTACCGCGGCTCCAGAATGGGATGCATGGCACGGAACGTACTCGTCACCGGTGTCCCGGGATCAGGAAAATCAACTATCTGTTCTGCACTACAGGAAGAGGGGTATACTGCGATAGATATCGAGGAACAGGACGACCTGCTTACGATGATCGATGCCGACACCGGTTCGGAGTTCACCGGCTACGATCCTCGGGATGTCTCGTCGCTCGAACGGAGCAAACACGTCTGCGACGTAGATGCCCTGCAGACGTTGCTGGAGGAGCATGCAGACGAGGACGTCGTCTTCTACTGCGGGAACGCGACAAATCACGCGGACATACTTCCGCTGTTCGACGACGTGTTCCTCCTTGTGCCGAGCGAAGACGTACTCAGAGAACGGCTCAGGACCAGGGACACGAGCGAACTGGGGGACGACCCTGCGGTCCGGGAGTGGGTGCTGGGGTGGAAGGAAGAAAAGGAGAGCGATATCCGTTCCCGCGGCGCGACCGTTATCGACGCAGACAGGTCTGTGGGCGACATCGTGGAACAGATACTGGAAGAAATCGACGGACGCCGTTGACCCTACCGCGTCGTCACGACAGGGTCTTCCCCGACGAGCACTGTGTGCTCCTTCTGGGACACCATCCCTCCGTCCGTCTCTGCCAGAACGTCGTAGGCGTGCAGGTTACCGGAGCGGACCAGATTCCGCACCGCCGTGGTGACGCGGGCCGCCGGGACACCGTCCAGCCACCGGTCGGTGAATGGCAGCGTCCGGAACCTGTTCTTCACCTCTCCCAGCACCTTCCGCTCCGTCCGCCCCCTCGCGTTCTCGTTGTCCAGCCTGTAGATATTGCCCGGCCGGCCGTCCTTCACCTTGCCGGCGCCGTCCGTCGCGAACGGTTCGATCGCGACGGCCTCACCTTCCTCCAGCTCTGTGTCGTTCCCGGTGTCGATGTTCGGTATCGTCTTGCCTGTGTGCTGTGTATAGTGGCCGAGGCCGTGGCCGCTGAGGTTGCGGATCGGGGTGTACCCGTACGATTCGATCGCCTGCTGGATCGCGGCGCCGATCTCTCCGAGCGTCACACCAGGTTCGACGAGGTCCAGCGCGGCATCCAGTGCCTCTGCTGACGCTGCTACCAGGTCGGCGTGGTCGTCGGACGGGTCGACCGTTACCGCTGTATCGCCGATGTAGCCGTCGACGTGGACACCGACATCGATGTTGAGGAGGTGCTGCTCCTCCAGGACCGTGTCGTCGTCGCGGGACGGTGTGTAATGGGCTGCATCGTCGTCGATGGAGAGGTTGACAGGGAACGCTGGTTCCGCGCCCTCCTCCCGGATGAACGCCTCAACAGGTTCCGCTATCTCGAGCAACGGCGTTCCGGGCTGCGCTGTCTCGACCGCAAGTTCGCGGGCCTGCTTCGCGATCCGGCCCGCCTCGACGTAGTTCTCGCGGACGGCGTCATCCATCGTCGCCCAGCCTCGCCTGCACCGTTTCCTGTATATCTTTATCGACGCCGTGTGGTCCGGTCATCTGTTCGGGGTCGAGCACCGCGTCCAGCTCCTCGCCGGTCATCCATCCCTCTTCCTCCACTACGTCACGCACCGGGCGGCCCTCATCGACGGCGGTGTGCACGGCCTGCGCGGTCCGGTCATATCCGATGTACGGTGACAATGCGGTCGCCGTCGCGGTACTTCCGTCGAACAGGTCGGCGACACGTTCTCTGTTGGCCTCGATACCGTTGATACACCGCTCCCGGACCATCCGGGCGGCGTTCGTGAACAGGCGGAGCGCGCCAAGCAGGTTATAGGCGATGAGCGGTGTGTTCACGTTCAGTTCGAGGTCGCCCTCCTCCGCAGCGTGCCGCACCACGGACGCGTTCCCCTGCACCTGCAGACAGCTCATCTTGAACGCCTCGAGCACCGACGGGTTCACCTTGCCCGGCATGATCGACGAGCCAGGCTCCACCTCCGGCCGTTCCACCTCGCCGAGACCGGCGACAGGGCCAGACGACAGCAGCATCAGGTCGTCCGCCATCTTCACCAGGTCACGGGAAAGACTGTCCACCGCGTCCGCCGCCGGGACGAACGGCGTCATGGTCTGCGTCCCGGCAATCGCATCATCCACCGGTTCCAGGTCACGGCCTGTCACGTCCGCGAGCTCCGCTACAACCGCGTCGCGGAACTCCGGCGGCGTGTTGATACCGGTGCCGACCGCGTTCCCGCCCAGGCCGACCGCCCGCAGCTCGTCGAGCGACTCCTCGATACGTTCCCGTCCGCTCCCGCAGTGTTCCGCGTAGGCAGCGAACTCCTGTCCTGCGGTGACCGGGACCGCGTCCTGGAGGTGTGTACGGCCGACCTTCACAGCGTCGTCGAACTCGTCCGCCTTGTCCTCGAACGCGTCCTCCAGCTGCTCCAGTTCGTCCAGCAGCGTTCCCGCGTGCTCCAGCGCGGCGAGCCGGATCGCCGTCGGCACCACGTTGTTGGAGGACTGGCCCATGTTCACGTCGTCGTTCGGATGCACAAGGTATTCGCCCTTCTCCCCGCCGAGGAGTTCTGTGGCGCGGTTGGCGATGACCTCGTTCGCGTTCATGTGGACCGGCGTACCTGCACCGGCCTGGAGCGGGTCGAGCACGAACTGATCGTCGAACTCGCCGGCCTGTACTTCTCCTGCGGCCTCGATGACTGCCTCCGCTTTTTCCCGGTCCAGCAGTCCGAGGTCGCGGTTGGCTCGTGCCGCAGCCTCCTTCACGGCACCCAGCGCGTGCACCAGTTCGGTGCCAACCTCCTCCCCCGTCAGGTCGAAGTTCCCGCGGGCGCGCTGGGTGAACGATCCGTAGTACGCGTCCTGTGGGACCTCGACAGTGCCGAGCGAGTCCTCCTCGTCGCGTGTCGCCATGCCCCTGAGTGGCGGCTGCCGGCTTTTATCGCTTACCCGGCCGCAAGCATTATTAGACGGCGGCAGGCAATCAGTGATATGGAGTACGAGACGGTCGACGTCGATGTTCTTATCATCGGTGCGGGCGGCGCCGGCGTCCGGACCGCCATCGAACTGGATGAGCACGGTGTCGACGACCAGCTCGTGATCGGAAAACGCGGCCACGGCGATGCGCACACGACGTGGGCGGCTGGTGGTATCAACGCCGCGCTGGGGAACCTTGACGAGGAGGACCGGTGGGAGATCCATGCCGCGGATACGCTGAAGGAGGGGCATT
>JAXIOB010000028.1:0-4494 GCA_034190585.1 Asbonarchaeaceae archaeon (SeqCode) | reverse complement strand
ATCATTTTAAACAGAGAGACGGCTACGATGTCCGGTCCGCGAGCATGTATGGCTTTGCAACCACAGACGACGTCATAGATGTCCTACGACACCTCGACGGAGAGAAGGTGTTCCCGTATGCCGAACCCGGGAGCACAGGGATAGGGTGCATGAACATGGACATAACAACCTGGGGGACAGGGTCCTACAAGGGATTCTTCGATGTCTGGGTTGACCGTGAGGACCCAACTCAGATGGCTGCCAGTTTCATATCCGCCGATGGTGAGACACAGCCTTCAGACGGGGATCTAGAACGGATAGAGTCAAGACTGGAGTCGGAGTTAGACAATTATCCTGTGGCGCTGGAGAGAGTCAGATGAGCTGGTTATCTCAAATCTTCTTCCTGAGTAACATACTGAGACGTGATCACTGTAGCCGGTTCACGACCTGCGCATTCTCTATGTATCTCCGATATGGCCGGTCGCCGTGATGTTCGACGGTACGTCGAACTCGTGCCCGTGGTAGTCGAGAAGAAGACTGGTGCAGAGACTGCCGCCGTCCTCCGCCGTCTCCCGCAGCTGTTCCACCGCTTTCCAGTCCCAGTCCTCGTACTGCGTCCCTGGATGTCCGTCCTGCGGCACCTCTGGGTCGCCGTCAACGATGTCGACGGCATAGTTCCGCAGTGTGATGTGGTAGTCCGGGCGGGACTGCGTCCCTTCACTCAGCACTGACCGCATTTCCACAGCCACTCCGAGCTTCTCCTCCGCCGCGCGATGGACCGCGTCCTCCCATGTTTCATCCGTGTCGAGCGACGTGGCAGGCAACCCCCACATTCCGGGGTGGTCATCATCGTCCTCCGGCCGCAGCACGCTCAAAACCTCGTCCCCGGTAGAATCACGGTAGATGACAAGGGCAACGGCCTGCTTCACGGTTACTCCCCTTCGAGCAGCACCGGGTCCTCGTCCTCCTCTTCGAACGCCTCCCGCGTGTTCGGGGACTGCTCGCCGGCCGGTTCGAGGGTCTCGTCCGGCTCCATCTCGTCCTCGATCTGCTCGAACTCCGCCTCCTCCTCGAACTCTTCGTACGCCCCTTCCTCCGGTGCGTCCTCGTCCCCCGTTTCGTCCAGTTCGTCGTCCTCTCCGCCCAAGAATTCGGGTTCCTCCTGCATGTTGCACCTCCCTCTATGGAAGTGTTTAAATACCTTACTGTTCCGCTGCCCTACCGCTACATTTATTAGAACGTGGCGGTGAACTCCCCATCATGCAACACGAACTCGGACCGCACGGCGGCGACGCGATCTGCGAGGTCTGTTCGATCCAGCTCGACAAGGTGGAGGAGGCGAAGGCGCTGACCGGCCGCGAACTGTCGCTGCTCAGGCAGCCGAAGCGCGTGGTGAATATGAACATCCCGGTCCGGATGGACGACGGCAGCGTCCAGGTATTTCCCTCGTTCCGCATCCAGTACAACGACGCCAGGGGCCCGACGAAGGGCGGTATACGGTTCCACCCCGACGTTGACAGGGACGAGGTCGAGGAGCTTGCGTTCCTGATGACGCTGAAGTGTGCGGTCGTCAACATCCCGTACGGCGGTGCGAAAGGCGGGATAATCGTCGACCCGGACGAGCTGTCGGAAGCCGAACTCGAACGCCTGTCCCGCGCCTACATCGAAGAGTACCACGACTTCATCGGCCCGCAGCGCGACATCCCCGCGCCGGATATGAACACGGACGCGCAGATCATGGCGTGGATGATGGACGAGTACGAACGGATCGAACGGGAAAAGGCGCCCGGTGTTATAACCGGGAAACCGAAAAAGCTGGGGGGTTCCCGCGGCCGTACCGAGGCGACAGCGCTCGGCGGCTCCATCGTCCTCGAGACATTCATCGACCGCAAGGGATGGGACGCGGCCGACACTGACGTGGCCATCCAGGGATTCGGCAACGTCGGCTCCCATATGGCCCGCATCCTCGACGAGAAGGGGTTCAACGTGGTCGCGGTCAGCGACGCTGCCGGCGGCGTGTACGACCCCGACGGTCTCGACATCCCGGCGATATTCGACGCGTACGAGGACGACGGCGACCTACCGGATGTGGCGGACGCGGAGCAGATATCGAACGACGAGCTGTTGACCAGCGATGTTGACGTACTGGTTCCCGCCGCTATCGAGGACCAGATCCACGACGGCAACATGGAGGACATCCAGGCCGATGCGGTGCTCGAGATGGCGAACGGCCCTGTCACGCCACAGGCCGATGACTATCTCGCCGATCACGGTGTCCCTGTCGTCCCTGACATCCTGGCGAACGCGGGCGGCGTGACCGTGTCGTACTTCGAGTGGCTGCAGAACATCTCCAACGAGTACTGGGAGCTGGACCGTGTCAACGAGAAGCTGGAGGAATACATGTCGGACGCGTTCCAGGACGTGGCGGAGATCAGGGAGGACGAAGACGACGCGACGTGGCGGGAGGCCGCGTACATCCTCGCCGTCGACCGCGTGCTCGACGCTGAACAGTACCGGAGCAACGTCTCCCGGTGACGACAGGAACGCGTCCACCCGGGACGCCGTATCGGCAAAATCCCTGTTCCCGCCTGTCTACTCCGAGCCCATCCCTTCGTCTTCGCGTCTCAGCCCCTTGTAGTAGCGTTCGATGATATCGAGGATGTCGGCCACCGGATCGCCTTCCTTGTCGTCCGGCATCGGATCACCGCAGCGACCGCCGCGATATCACGATCGAATGATGGTAGATCAGGTATCCGCCGACCAGTACCATGACAAGGCCGAAAGCACGATGCAGCACCGTGTCGCCGCTGAACAACAGGTAGGCGCCGAGCAACGTCGCTGCAACCACGACAAGGCGTGTGAGAATGATGCCCGCCTGGTGGAGCTGGTCGTTCCGGTCGTCATCCCAGTCGATATCGGGCCAGTCCATGCCGGTATGACAGCTATGAAGAGACTTAAACCTTGACCGTTGACGGCCGGTCGACCGGCGGGTTCCCGTCCAGGCAGATCTCGCAGATGTACCGGCCGCTCTCCCGAACACTCATACGTTCCTCCATGCAGACATCGCACCGGTCCGACACCGGCCCCTGTCTGCCGCCGTTCCGAGTCATACTCCTTACTTAGCGCCGACGGTTAAAACCAATTTTTACAGTTGAAAAGAAACAAGAAGATTCATTGTTCATGCATATAGTGAAGCAACGGTGTGGTTCGCACCATTGTTCCATTTCCTGTTAGTACGGTCCCCTCCTCAGTCCATCTCCCAGTCCTTGTACCGCTGCAACAACGCATCGTCGGTCTTCGGATCGATCTTCTCGAACGCCGCGGAGAAATCGTCGGCGGTAAGCGGCCGCGTGTCGAGGTCGTAGTCCTGGACCTCCTCCACCGGCTGCTCCGACAGCTGCTCCAGTTCAGGGTTCTGCTCGTCGATCATCCGCCGCACCGCGTCCGTCGCCAGGTTTTTCACCTCCCGTCCGGAGAAGTTCCGGTCCACGCATTGCCGGGCGACCGACGACAGGTCTGCGTCCACCGCCACACCATCCTCCGCAGTGTTCAGCTCCAGAATCCGAGTCGCCGTCTCCTTATCCGGAAGCGGGACGTATATCGTACGCTCCATCCGTGACAGTACCGCCGGGTCCAGGTCCCACGGCGCGTTCGTCGCCCCGATGAACATCAGTTCCTCGTTCTCGGCGTCGAACCCGGACAGCTCGGTCAGAAGGGTGGACAGGACGCGCCGGGATGCCTCGTCCATCTCTCCACCGCGGGAAAACGCGACAGAGTCCAGTTCATCGAAGAACAGGATGCTCGGCGACCGCTCCCGGGCGGACTCGAAGAGGGTCGAGATGATCTTCCCGGACTCCCCGTAGTACTTCGACAGCGCCTGCGACAGTTTCACGTTGAAGAACGGGTAGTCGTGGCTGCCCGCCACTGCGGACGCGAGCAGCGACTTTCCCGTGCCAGGCGGACCGTACAGCAGGATGGTATGCAACTGTTCGACCGCTGCGGGTTTGTCCTGGATAGCGGCGAGCGCGAACGACTCCCGGAGCTCCTCCTTCGTCTCCTCCAGCCCGGCAACGTCGTCCCACGCCACGTCCGTCTGCTGCAGGAACCGGTCCGCGTCCGCCGGCGGCTCGTCGTCCTCGCGCTCCGTGGTAACGTCGCGTTCGAGCGAGCTGCTTTCACCGAGAAGGTTGTCCCGCAATTCGTAATACTTCTCCGCCAGCTCCTCCTTCTTCTCCTTGGTCTCGCCGTGCGCGTTCTTCGCCTCCTCCATCAACACGTCGCCGCACTGCTCGTAGTACGACGCGGCGGTCGCGACTTCACCCTCATCGAGCGCCTCCTCAGCCTTTGTCTTGGATTCGCGGAAAAGTTCGCGGAGCTTTTTCTCATACAACGCCCCTCACCCTCACTGCTCGATGTCCTCGGTACGCTCGGTGTCGCGCTCCTGGAGGGCGTGCTTCACGGCTTCCTGCGTCCCCATCTCGTCCTGCAGGTTCTTCACGTCCTCGGCCTGCTGGA
>JAXIOB010000039.1:0-4607 GCA_034190585.1 Asbonarchaeaceae archaeon (SeqCode) | reverse complement strand
GGTCCGTGGTCTAGTGGTCAGGACGTCGCCTTCACATGGCGAAGGCCGGCGGTTCAAATCCGCCCGGACCCATTCCTACGCGGAATGGATACGCGGGATACGGGGCGCAAGGCCCCGTCTCATAGGGAGGAGCGGTGCATCCCTGGCCGTCTCGTTATTCCCCGGCGTCCTCCATCAGCTCCGCCGCATGCTCCACCATCTCGGAGAAGTACGCGTCCATGAACGCCTCCCGGTCGTCGATCTTCTCTGCATACAGTCCCTCCAGCCGGTGGACGTACTCGGCGACGCGCGGGATCTCGGCCTCGTAGCACTCCTCGATCCGGTCACGGATGCGGTTCGACCGCTCCCTGTCCAGGGCCTGGAACGGCAGCCACGCAGGGAGCAGCCCGAGCTCGAACGTGATCGCGTCCTGGATTTCCTCCACGCTCGCCTCCTCCCCATAAAAATCCGGGGCGGGGCAGAACGTGTCGATCCCGAGCATGTGGTGGTAGTACGATTCCAGCTCGTCCACGAACCCCTGCTCCAGCAGCGTCCTGTTCGTGAACAGGTCCTTCAGCGTGAAGATCGCGGTCTGGAACACGGTGTGGATGAACCGGTTGATCTCCTGGTCAGACAGACCGGCGTCCCGTAACGTCTCTATCATCTCCTCCTCGTGCCGCTTCGCGGCCTCCTCGACCGCCGCCCCGAGCTCGTCGTCCCGCTGGACAGTGTGCATCAGTTCGTGTGCCAGCAATCCCTGCAGCGCTACGGGATCGTCGTACAGGAACTCCTTGTCGGTCTTGATGATGATGAACTCCTGCCCGGCGGAGCTGAAGCTGACCGATGTGTCGGCGTTGCGGCAGGTCTCCAGGAAGTCCTCCCGGTCCTCCACCGGTATCTCGTCGAACGCGTCCTCGCACTCAGTCTCGTCGCCGATGGCGGCGATGCTGAACGCGATGTCCTCCTCGCCCTGCAGTTTGTCCATGACCGCATCCGCCTGCTCCTGGAAATATTCGGCATCGATGTCGCCGAAGCTGTAGCACTGCTGGCACTGCATACCGGTGGCTACGGCCTCCCGGAATATAAGTCTGCCGCCGCCCGTGTACATGCTTAAAAGCCTCGCCACGTGTACCAGAGTATGGTTTCTGTCCGCGACATCACAGCACGCGATGTGGCGAACGACGACCCTGCAACGGTCAACGTGGGGCAGCCACTGTCCAAGTCCCGCACGGTTATGGAGGAGAACACGATGCGCGCTGTGCCGGTCGTGGACGGCGCCCAGTTCGACGGCGTTCTGAGTTACCGGGATGTGATGGAGAAGCTGCATATGGATCCGTCGAAGACAAAGGTCGACCCGCTTGTCCACACCCCGCCGACAGTGGACGACGGGCAGAACCTGGTCGATCTTGCACGGCTCCGTATCGATTCCGGCCGGAAACTGTTCGTCCAGGTGGACGATGATGGACGGCTGACCGGTACGGTCAGTGAGGAGGATATCGCCTACGGCGCCCGCGATGCGGAGGAACTGGACGGTATAACGGTGGACGATATCATGACGTCAGAGCTCGTGACGGTCCAGGCGGACGCGTCGTTCGATACTGCCCGAAAGAAGATGCGGGAGCACAGCATCTCCCGGCTCGTCGTGATGGACGAAGGAGAACTGGCCGGTGTGATATCGACGCTGGACACGCTGCGGACGATGGTGGAGCGGCAGCAGATGACGCAGGGCGAGGTTCGCGGCGAAAAGGGAAGCCTGTCCGACGTCCCGGTCAGCGAACTGATGCAGCGAACCGATGAGATCGACGCCGAGCTGGTCGATGCCGGTACCGGTGTCAGGGAGGCGCTGGATATCATAGCCGGGACGGATGCGCTGGAAGTCGTCGTGGTGGACGGCGGCCCGGCCGGCATCGTCACGGTCAAGGACGTGGTCGACGTGGTCGCATCGCACGAGGCGGTGGAATCGCTGCTCGTACAGTTGACAGGGCCGGAGGTCCCGGCGGAGAAACAGGCTATCCATGACAAGATCGAGACACGGCTCCGCGGCGGGCTCGGCCGTGTCCTGGACCGTCCGGAGGAGCTGACGGTGCATATGAAGAAGTACGAGAAGGACGGTACACAGCACAAGTACACGCTCAACTTCCGGCTGACCGGAGAACTCGGTACGATCCGGGTCAACACGCACGGCTGGGAACTGCTGGACGCGGTGGACGACGGCCTGGAGAAGCTGGATCGGCTGGTGAAGCAGGAGAAGGAGAAGCGGCGGGATCAGTCCCGCGAGCGCCGCCGCGACGCCAAGTACTCACAGTCCTAGTCCGTGTCGATCGAACGGTCCTCCCCGGTCTCTTCTTCCAGTATTTCCTCCAGCTTTTCCTCGATCTCTTCCATCTCTTCCTGGATCTCCTCTACGTCCTTCCTATCTGACACGTTCCACACCTCCCTGTACGTTGATGAGTTTGACCGTCACCGGCCGGTCGATACGGTTGGACAGTAACTCCTCCAGCTCGGCTGTCGTGAACTCCGGGTCGACCACGGCCAGCGTCACGGTGGCCCCGGACGGGGACACTTCAACCTGTTTCTGCAGTACCGTATCACCCATCTGGTTATCGATGAAACTGTTGATCTGGGTGCGGGCTGCAGTGTTCTGGAAGTCGCGGTAGGACAGGTACCCCACCACGGCCCCGATAAGGATGAGCGATGCGATAGAGATAGCAAGCGCCTTCTTCAGCTCCTCTTCTGATACCTTTTTCCGGTAGTATGTCGATGGCGAGATGCCGTATGCCTTGAACGTTAACGACCCTGCGAGCACGAGCGCGGTGACGTTGGTCACGATGACCAGGGAGACATCAAAGAATATCGTGAAGTTAGGGATAGCGAGGGCGGCGCCGGCGACCGCTGTCGGCGGGACCAGTGCGATCGCTACTGCTACACCGGCCAGTGACTCACGGGCCTCTGTGGCGAACGTCAGTGCGGCGGCCGCTCCGACGAACAGGGACAGCGGGATCGTCACCACGCCCGGATTCGCGATCAGCCGCATCAACGGGTTCGGTGTTAACGGTAATGGTAGCGACACGAGGAACGCGGCGGTCAGCGCGATGAGAAGACTCTCGCCTGCATATAACAGGCTGTCCTGGATGAGCTGCCGGTCGCCGATGACCAGGCCGAAGGAGGTGGAGATGAACGGCCCGAGCATCGGGGCGAGCACCATCGCCCCGATCACGACTGCGATGTTCTCCATCGCGACGCCGAATACGGCGATTCCGGCGCCGAGGGCGATGAGCGCGTAATTCGTCTTGCTCACGGACGCGAACTGGAAGGCTTTCTGGTACATCTCCTGGACGGAGATGGTGGAGGAGCCGCCTTCCCGCCGCTTCCCTTTCTCGATCCGTGCAGTTTCCTCCAGAACGTCGATAGTCAGTTCCCCGCTTTCCAGGTCTTTAACATCCTTCAGCTCTTCGGTCAGTGCATCGATATCTTCGGAGCCGAGCGTGATCTGGAACTTGACAACAGTTCCGTCCTCTTTCTCTGCCTCGCTCGTCGTGATGTCCTCCTCGTATCCCTCGATGACCTCCCGGGCGGTGTCCTCGTCGCCGGAAGGAACGGTGATTTCGACCCGCTTCATCACCTTCACGCTGCGTCTTTCATGTTCTTATAACCTGTTGCCGCTCCCGCATCGTTTAAATAGAAGCAAGCAGGACAACATGACATGGCGGAGGACGGGTGCGCGATCTGCGGCGGCGAGCTTGAAGAGCACGAGGTAGATGCGGAACGGGAGGAACGGATCCGCGGCCGGTCACCAGACCTGCCGGACGACGAAGAGGTCCACGCGTTCGTCTGCCAGGACTGCGGCCATGTCGTGTTCCGCCGCGCCGAGCATGCTTAGCGCGACAGCTCCCGTCTGACCTTCTCCCGGATCTCGTCCATATGTTCCTGGATGAACTGGTCGGACTTTCCCTTCTCCCGCAGCTTCTCCACCATCCGCTGCACGGCTTTCTCCTCGACGGCCTCTCGCTGTCGACCGCCGCTGTTGTCCTCCTCCCCGGACTGCCGCTGCTGCGGCCGGGAACGACGCTGTCGCTGCCGTTCCGGGGATTCATCGTCACTGTCCATGTAGTTGCGGTCGATCCCCGCCCGCAACTCCTCCGCAGACATCGTCACCGGCTCGTCGTCATCCTCATCCGGCTCCAGTGGTACACGGTCGCCGCCCATATCACCCTATATTGCCCGATGTCGTATAAAAGTGCCGCGCCGCCGGCCGTTATTTAAATCCTCGGCCGGAACTGGTGCGGCAGAGGTGAACCTATGAATGGCCAACATACACGACGACCAACGGGTAGCCGTATTTGTAGATGTCCAGAACCTGTACTACTCGGGTAAAAACCTGTACGACCGGAAAGTCGACTTCAGCAACCTGCTTAATACCGCGGTGCACGGCCGGAAACTGACGCGTGCCATCGCGTACGCGATCCAGGCCGACACCGAGGACGAGCAGAACTTCTTCGAGGCGCTCAAGAAAATCGGGTTCGAGGTCAAGACCAAGGAGCTGAAGGAGTTCGAGGGCGGTGCGAAGAAGGGCGACTGGGACATGGGCATCGCCATCGACGCGGTCAAGATGGCGGAGAAGATGGATA
>JAXIOB010000022.1:0-4892 GCA_034190585.1 Asbonarchaeaceae archaeon (SeqCode) | reverse complement strand
CGTCGCCGACCTGGTTCGACGGGCTTGTCCCGTTCTGAACGACCGCGGCCGTCGGAGCCGTGAACAGTACAGCCAGCGCCATGAGCAGTGTTGTCCGTCGCATACCCGTGCACTGCCGCACGTTGTTTAAAAAGAGGGGTGTGGCTGTTCGGCCGGCATCGAACAGTTGCATCCGTTGCAACGGCACCCGCGCTCAGTCCCTGATTTTTTAAATATTCAGGAGCTATTCGCCGACAGTATCATGTCAGGTGAGTGTGTTCCGCGCCCGGCACATGTATAACGGTCTGCGGAGCGCCACCTGTGTTCTCGACCTGGCTGTGGTATGGGGCGGTCGCGATGGCTAACCACGACGATATCACCATATACCTGGATCGGGAGCTAGACGTAGCCCACTACAACGACGCCGGGGACAAGTTCAACGGCGCACTCGTCTCTGGTGACGGAACGGTCGACGGGATCGGGGTCTGCACCAACTGCACGTTCGAGACCATCGCGACCGCAGCGGACGAGGATTGCGATTTCGTCATCTCGCATCACGGCGGCTGGGAGGAGTTCGACGGCGACCTCCTTGGAGAGAAAAAGCAGCGGATCCGTGACGCCGGGTTGACGTGGTACATCGCCCACCACGCCCTCGACTGTGCTGATGAGGACTACGGCATCGCTGTTGCGCTTTCCGACGAACTCGGTATCGACATCGATGGCTCGTACGCAAACGTTGAAGGTGGTGACGCCGGGCGGTACGGAACGCTGGCGGTCAGCGTTGACGAGTTCAAGGACCGGCTGGAGGATATCGAACCTGGTTACGACGTGGTCGGCAGCCTCGACGATACAGGGGCGGCGACAGTCGGCGTCATCGGCGGCGGTGGCGGCGTGTTCCGCGAACTCGTCGACGAGACGAAGGAGGTCGGCTGCGACGTCCTTGTCACAGGGAACTCCGCCTTCTTCACAGAGATCCATGCGGCAGAGATCGGCCTGACACTCGTGACGCTGGAGGAGACATCGAGCGAGAAGTGGGGTGTCTACCGCCTCGGCGAACACTTAAAAGAGCAGTTTGGGGATGTAGAAGTCGTGCGTCTCCCCGAGACGAACTGGTGACACATCATGGTAGAAAAAAGCCCGTTCGACGTCGACATCCGGGTCGGGACCGTGACCAGTGCGGAGGAGTTCCCGGAGACAGACAAGTCCGGGATGTGCAAGGTATGGATCGATCTGGGAAACGAGCAGGTCCAGTCCTGCGCCCAGTTACTGCATCACCACGACCCGGAAGACATCGAAGGGATGCAGGTGCTGGCGGCGACCAACCTCGGCACCGTTACAATCGCGGGGTTCGAGTCCGAGGTGTTGACGCTCGGCGTCCCGGGCGACGACGGCTTCCCTGTTCTCGTCACACCGGAGCACGAGGTGCCTGACGGCGGGGAGCTCTATTAGGTGATACGATGAGCGGACAGGAACTCGGGATCACGGTGTCGAAGGACGAGGACATGAGCGAGTGGTACACCCAGGTCGTTGCAAAGGCCGGGATGGCCGACTACGGCCCGGTCGCGGGGACGATGATCATCGAGCCATGGGGGATGGCTATCTGGGAGCGGATACGGGACCGGTTCGACCAGTGGATCAAGGACGACGGGGTCAGGAATGCGTACTTCCCCCTGTTCATCCCGGAAAAATACCTAGAGAAGGAGGCGGAGCTGCTGGAAGGGTTCCTGCCGGAGCTGGCGTGGATCGAGGACCCGGACACGGAGGACGTGACGGAGAAGGTGGCGGTCCGCCCCACTTCCGAATCCGTCATCGCACCGTACATGGCAGATAATATCCGGTCGCACCGCGACCTGCCGTTCCGCATCAACCAGTGGGCGAACGTGGTCCGCTGGGAAGTGACTGATACGACGCCGTTCATGCGGACGCGAGAGTTCCTGTGGCAGGAAGGCCACACCGCCCACAAGAACCGGGAAGCAGCGGAGGAGGAGGTTGAACGGCGGCTGGAGCAGTACCGGGAGCTGCTGGAGGACGTGATGGCTATCTCTGTGATGAAAGGAAGGAAGCCGGAGCACGACAAGTTCCCCGGTGCAGTTACCACCACGACCATCGAATCCCTGATGCCGGACGGGAAGTCCCTGCAGAACGGGACGTCCCACTACCTCGGCACGAACTTCGCCGAGGCCTACGACATCACATACCAGGACGCGGACGAGGCCGCACGGCAGGCCCACACCACCTCCTGGGGATTGACGACGCGGGTGGTCGGAGCGTTGATCATGGCGCACGGCGACGACGACGGCCTCGTGCTCCCGCCGGAGGTCGCACCGAAGCAGGTGGTCGTGGTCCCGATCTGGCAGGACGAGAACAAGGACGACGTCCTCGGATATGCAGAAGACGTGTACGATGAGATTGAAGCGGCAGGGGTCCGCGTGGAGCTGGACGACCGGGAACATAGGCGTCCCGGCTACAAGTTTAACGAATGGGAGCTGAAAGGTGTCCCGCTCCGCATCGAGATCGGTCCCGACGAGGCCGAGGCGAAGGAGCTGACCGGAGTACACCGTGACACTGGCGAACAGGAACGGTTCGACCGTGGCGAGGTGGTCGACCATGTCGAGGATGACCTGGCGGCGATGCAGCAACGGCTGCTTGACCGCCAGAAACAGTTCCAGCAGGAGAACGTCCGCGAGGCAGACAGCAAGGAGAAGATCATCTCTCTCATCGAAGAACACCGGGGGTACGTGAAAGCTGCGTGGTGTGGCCGCGAAGCCTGTGAAGAGCCGGTCAAGGACGCGGTCGCGGCTGACATCGTCATGGTCCCGCTGCACGACCAGGACGTGGACGGCGCGTGTGCGGTCTGCGGCGAGGACGCAACGGAGATCGCGTACTTCGCGAAGAACTACTGACGCTACGAGGCCGGCACGTAGGATGACGGGGCGGTGAGCGCCGGTGTAGGGACGTCGCGTCCTAGGCTGTACTGCTCCACATCCTCGATTTCATTGATATCCGACAAGCGCAGCGTATCGTCAGCTGACTGGCCGCCACAGTACGCTCCGTCCTCACCGTCAGCAGCGAACACTGGAGACTGGACGAACGTGATCGTATCTGTCGGGCCGAGACTGTACGAATCGATCGAGTCATCCGCGAGTTCGCCGTTGATAAAGTACTCTGTCCGGGCCATGTCCATTCCCTCGATATCGATCCAGTACGCCCTACCGGCATCCCGGTCGAAGTCTTCTGTCACCCCGTAGTCTGAGACAGCTTCCAGCGTCCCGTCAAGTTCTGTGTACCGGAACAGCTGCTCCACAACCGTTGCCGCGTTCACCGACGGCTCCGCCCGTCCATACAGCGGCTCCTGCGATGCCGCAGGTTCTGGGCCAGTATCACGTTCCACCGGAACAGTGGCGCCCGGTTCGACCGGGGGGCCCGCTGCCTGCAGCCTGTCACGGCGGTCATCCTGGCCGGGGCGTTCCTCCACCTCAACCGCTTCCCTCACCCCTCCGGAGTACACCTCCTGTACCGCGTGAACAGGAGGTTGCCGCCCGCGTGGCGCCACAGGTGATACCCGCTCTGACAGCTCCATATCAGGTGACAGGTGTCCCCCTGGTTCCTGCTGCCGCGGCACTGCTGGACCGGGGGCGGTGACGGCAGCTTCTACAGGGGTCTGGGCTGCCTTGGCCTCGGCGATAACAGTCCACGCGTCCGGGAGCAGTTCAGTCACCGCTGCGTCGCAGAACGGGACGGTGAACTCGTCGACATCGGTTTCCTCGCCGAACCGCAACGTGGTTTCACCGCCGGAATGCGTGGCGTCGGCGGTGAATCTGGTCCGCTGCACCGTGACAGCAAAACAGTCGTCATCGACGTCAACGACGGCTGCATCGAACGCTTCCGCCTGCTTCTCTTCCGATAGATAGGTCTGTGTCGATTGCCGTGCGTACAGGTTCCCCACCCCTGAGGAAACTGTCAACCGCGTGATCTTGCACTGGAGCCCGATGGGTAAAAAGTGTTTCTGTTGCACCGGAGCCCACCTACGGCAGGTATAAAAAGGTTCTAGGCCAATCCAACACTAGCGCCCGCGGGCAGCGGGAACAGGTTCTGAGGTATTCGATATGGAACGCGAGATGGAACAGGTCAACGAGCTTGAAACCGGGACGACAACCGTCGGACTGACGATCGGTTCGGGTGTTATCCTGGCCGCGGACAAGCGGGCGACCATGGGACACCTGAAGGCGTCCGACGAGGCCCAGAAAGTGTTCGAGCTCGACGACACACTCGGCATCACCATCGCCGGCTCTGTCGGCGACGCCCAGAAGCTTATCCGGTTCATGCGGTCCGAGCTGAAGAAGCGGAAGCTTGAGACCCGTGAGCTGTCTGTGAACGGTGCAGCGACGTTGCTCGCGAACGTGCTGCAGGGAAGCAAGATGATGCCGTTCATGAACCAGTTCATCATGGGCGGGACCGACCGCGACGGGAAGGCCGTGTTCGATCTTGACCCGCTGGGCGGACGGATGGAACAGTCCCAGTTCACGTCGACCGGTTCCGGTTCCCGGACCGCGTATGGCGTGCTGGAGGACGCGTACGAGGAGGATATGACAATCGACGAGGGTATCGGGATCGCGGTCCGTGCGGTCGCGGCCGCGTCCGAACGCGATGTCGCCTCTGGCGACGGGATCGACGTGGCGAAGATTACAGATGCAGGGTTCGAGCGGCTGGACCCGGACGACGTTGACGAGTATATGGATTGACGGACGACGATGCCTGCCGTTCTTGCAGGTCCGAGATGATACGATGGCTGATTCACTTGACGAACTGATTGACGACTTACCGGACGACGCGATGATCAAGGACGCGAAATACGAAGCGTCAGATATCGTGTTCTACACCGGGAACAGGGAGTTCTTCCTGGACAACGATGA
>JAXIOB010000024.1:0-5138 GCA_034190585.1 Asbonarchaeaceae archaeon (SeqCode) | reverse complement strand
ATCATGCGGGACATCCCCTCGACCGAGATCGATGATGGCGCGTCCCGCACCAATGCCCGCCAGCTGCTGAACGAGCGGATGGACGAGAAAGGGCTGGAGACACGGGAAATCCGGGGCCGGGAGGCAGGCCACCGCAAGCAGAAGGACGGTGTCGAACCGGAACAGGCGGAGCTCGTCGCACGCGAATACGACGCATCTGGTGGCACGGAACAGTTCCTCAGTTTCGAGGACGTTGACAGGGATATCTTGCTCGGGTACCTGCGGCTGCGGTTCTCCGGAGGTTCAATGAGGCCCGAGATCGATGAGGATACAGCGATCGTCCGCCAGTTGCAGGTGGTCGGGCCTGCCGTCCCGCTGAATGATGAAAGCGGGGACGTGCAGCACTCGGGGTACGGGAAGCGGCTGATGGAGGCGGCGGAGGAACGGGCGCGCGAAGAAGGCTTCGAGAAGCTCGCGGTGATATCAGCGGTCGGGACGCGCGAGTACTACCGGAAGCTGGGATATGAACGGGACGGGCCGTATATGTCCAAACGTCTATAGGCGGGCCACGGCACGTCGCGGAAGACGGGCCGTACATGTCAAAACAGCTCTAGGACTCGACCCATTCCTTCCGCAGCGTGTAGGTGAAAACTGTCGGATAGTTCGGGTTGTCCTGCGTCCCCTTCACCGTTGGATCTTTCACGCAGATATGGATTTCGTCCTGCCCCTGCTCTTCCAGCGCCTCGCGGAACGTCGTCCCGCTTGCTACGCGCCGCTCAAGGAACGCCTTCACTGCCTTCTCCGGGGTCGGCGCCTGGTAGTGCAGCCGTGCACCGTCGCCGTACCCGTACTCCCACACCTGCCACCGAGGCATACTGTAGAACCGGACTCAGCCGTTAAATCATTTCGTCAAGCTGTTCCTTGCTCATCGCGATGTAGTCCCAGTTCGGGGTGAAGACCTCGAGCGACAGCGTCCCTGTCCAGCCGTCGCGCAGGTGCTGGAACATGGGCTCGAAGTCGAAGTTGCCGGCGCCGAACGGGACATGGTCGTCGTCATATCCTTTCCTCGTGTCGTTCAGATGGATGTGGGATATGCGATCGCCATACGCGCTGACGAATTCGCCGACATCAGCGCCGTCCATCCCGTCAACCCGTGCATGCCCGGTATCTAACGTCATCGCAGCGTCGGTCTCATCGAACAACATTGGAAAGTCCTGTACAGTGAAGAACCCGTCTGGAATATTTTCCACGCAGATTTCAACGCCGTGGTCGACCGCGGCGCCGTCGATCTCTCTGACGCCGTCCAGGATATTGTCCTTGATCTCATCCTCGGGCCATGCGGCGCTCCACGCCTCAGAACTGGCATGGAGTACGGTCTTCTCCACGCCGAGGGCGGCCGCCGTCTCGATACAGGCGCGAATCTCCTCCATGGACCCGTGACGGACGTGTTCGTGCGGCGACCCGATATCCACAGTAAACGGTAAGTGGACACATAGCGCCACATCGTGGTCCGTCAAAAGAGTTCGGATCGTGTCGGACCGCTGCTCCAACGCTTCCCGGGTGTTTTCACCATCCATCATCACCTCCACGTAATCGAACCCGAACTCGCCGGCCTTCTGTATCGCCTCCTCCGCGTCCATCCCGACCTGGGTCACGAAGCCCTTCCGTATATCAGGCATACCGGTCGACCACCTCCTGCACGTCCTCCCAGACCGCGTCGATACTCTGGTTGCCGTCGATGTCCTCGATGACATCCCTGTCAGCGTAGTAGTCGCGGATCTCCTCCAGTCCGTCGCGCTGCCACCGGATACGTTCCCTGATAGCTTCCTCTGTATCGTCCTCGCGCTGTGTCAGTTCGGCGCCGCACTCGTCACAGCGTTCGTCCTCCGCCGGGGGGTCGTACACCAGGTGGTACTGGGCGCCGCAGTCCGGGCAGACGCGCCGCTTGGTCAGCCGCTCGTATATCTCCTCTTCGCCCACCTCCAGCACAAGGATGGCGTCGATGTCCGCGATCTCGTCCATCGCCTCGGCCTGCTCCCTGAACCGTGGAAAGCCGTCAAGCACGAACCCGTCCTCGGCATCGGGCTGGCCCAGCCGTTTCGCCAGCAGCTCCGCGGTGGTCTCGGTGGAGACCGGGTCACCGCCGTCGATGATCTCCCCGACCGTTTTCCCTGACGCTGTTTCGAAGTCCTTGTTGTTCCTGAGGATGTCGCCCATGGAGATATGCGGGATGCCGTATTCCTCGGCGATGTTGTCGGCCTGCGTCCCCTTGCCAGCGCCTGGGAGGCCGAGAACCACGAGATTCATCGTCCTACCCCGAGATGAAATTCGTCTCTTAAAAACCTGCGCCAGTCGTCGGATTCAAACTCCAGCTCGACCACCTCGGCCTGTGCGACGGCGTTAACCAGGTTGTCCGGGACGCCGGCAGCAGCCAGGTCGCGGTCCAGGAAATCCACCAGCAACTGTTCCGCGGACGTGAATTCGCGGTCGACGATGGTCGTGAGTCGGGTGTCCTCCACCCAGACCTGGTCGTAGGCCTCGCTGAAGTTCGCGACGTGTTCCTCGTTGTGGAACACCTTCGGCCCCTCGTGCACCTGTGTCCTGGGAAGCTCGGCGGAGAACAGTTCGAACAGGATGCGTACGTGGTCCTCGTCGACATGGAACCCGGAATGCCGCAATCGGAACTCGTGCTCCGCCAGCAGCGCGTCCAGCCGCGACTGGAGGCGGCGGAGCTGCGGGTAGAGGATGTCCTCCAGCAGGTCAGGAGCAGGGAACTCGAGGACGATGAAATCGCCGCGTTCTTCAGCTGCTTCGGCCAGCTCTTCCTGGCCCGGTGTGGACTGTTCCGGGAAGAAGAACTCGGTGGACGGCTGCTGCCGGTACCGCCACGCACTGTAGACGAACCGGGCGTAGTTCTCCCTGCTCAGCACGGCGGCAACGTTCCGGTCCGGGTCGACCGGATCAATCACGACCAGGTTCTCGTCCTCGAACCTGTCACGGAGCCGCGCCGGCAGCTGGTCGTGGTGGTCCGCGGGGTCGATCACCTCCTCTCCCGCCCATTCAACCGCCGCGGCGAGCAGCTCGTCGACGGAGCCGTATTCGGCGATCAGCAGTTCGCACAGGTATCCAGAGAACCCTTCTATCCGTAGCGTGGACCCGTACAGGTCCTGGCCGCGGAGGAACGCTTTCAGCAGGACGACCTCCTCCTTCTCCGTCTCGGATAGATGGTCATTGACCCAGTCCCGGTGGAACGGTGTCCTGTCCACGGAACTCTTGATGTCCTCCCCGGATTCAACGCGGTAGGCCGGAACGATTTCTACCTCATACCCCTCAATATTACCCTTGGTGTACGGGTGTTCGGCGTATTCGACCTGGTAGTCGCCGTCGAACTCCTCGAATACTCCTTCCCCGATGTCCAGTCCTTCCTCTTCCAGTTCCTCCTCTCCGACATGTTCGGGGAAGAAGACGAAGATATCCAGGTCCTTGTCGCCCGCCATGAAGGTCTCCTTGGCGGTGGACCCCATCAGTTCCGCGTCCCTGTCGAACTCGTCGTCCACGAACGCCTGGATGCGGGAGAACAGGTCCCTGCTTTCCTCCGCTTCCGTGTCGGACGGCAGTACCTCGTCCAGCACCTGCTCCCGGACGTCGGCATGGCTCATGCAGCCCGGTGCGGGAGCGGGATAGAAATACGTTGGGGGTCACGCCTGCACCCGGTCGGTGAGACTGTTCGACGCCGGATCCTTGATGTACAGGGATTCTCCGGCCCCGAACATGCCCTCGTCCTGCACGGTATCGTGCTCGATCCGGTCATCGATCTGCCGCCAGTCGTAGCTGCCTGCATGGTCCGGCCCGGGAACCACGGCCTTCCCCTTCAGGAACTCCTCTATCTCGTCAGTGGTCATCCCGGTCGCAAGGTCGTCCGGGTGGAGCGGGACGACCGCCATCGGGACCGCCTCCCGTTCGTTCTGGCCATCAGTCCAGACGTACACTTCCTGCCCGGCGTACAGCAGGTTGCCGTCGCCGACAGCCTCGCTGTAGAGACCGAGCGGGACACGGTAATCTTCATCGGCAGGGAGGGCGGGGCTCGAGCCGGCGACATCGGTTACATGAAGCCCCTCACCGATAAACTGTGGATACCCCTCTGCAGCGGTGGAAATACCCGTACATGGGCCGTGAGAATATTTAAATTTGCGGCTAGTTGGCCTTCCCCTTCACCAGCTTCCTGTCCTCGATCTCCCAGAAGGAGATCTCCTCGCCCTCCGCGACGTCGAGGTCGTCGGGGAGCTGCATCTCCTCGGTCTCGTACGTGTCCATGTCCATGACCTGCGCAACAGTTCCGTCCTTCGAGACGACCTGTCCGGTCTTCTTCTGGATGTTCGGGGTCAGCAGCTTGTCGTCGGCTCCCCACTTCCCATTATAGGACTGCCCGTCGAACACGCCCTCTGCACGGATGCTGACCTTGGCGTGGCCGTGCTTGCCGGCCATCGATTTGCTGGCCTCCTGCACCTCGCAGGGCTCGTCGTCGATGATAACATAGTCGCCCTTGGAGACGTCACCAGCTTCCATCTGATGGGCCATGACTGACAAAACGCAGGCGAGCAACCTTTAAATAAGTGGTTTAAGCGGGGTAGCGGCGGAGAACGTGGAGTAACTGGAGGAAGAAAAGAAAATAAGAGAGGCGTCCCGCCCGTTAGAATCAGCGGCACCTGGGGAGGTGCCGCCGGGTGAGCGAACTGTGTGGGGGTGGGGGAAGGCAGTGTATCGCTCCGGACGGAACGCCCTGCATTCATATCAGGTGGTCAGTGGTCGACCACCTGGAGCCCAAGGTCTTCCATCTCCTTGACGTCGGCCTCCTGCTCCTGTTCGTCCACTGGGCCGAGCACGTACGGCGACTCGACACCTGTTATGATGGAAATGACCTGGATCTTGCCCTGCAGCTCTGGATTCACTCTCGCGCCCCAGATGACCTGCGCATTGGGGTCAAGCTTCTCCATCACGTTTTCGCCGACGTCGTTGATCTCGTTCAGTGTCATGCCCTCGCCGCCTGCGACGTGGACGAGCGCCCCGTTGGCGCCTTCGAAGTCGACGTCGAGGAGCGGGTTGGACAGTGCTTCCGCGATCGCTTCCTTCCCGCGGTTGTTGGTATCGCTCTCGCCGTA
>JAXIOB010000040.1:0-5543 GCA_034190585.1 Asbonarchaeaceae archaeon (SeqCode) | reverse complement strand
CCAGGTACAGCACAACACGCCGCAGTACCGATTCCATACCCGTATTCTGGGGCGGCCGGCCTTGTCAATCCCACGCCACCCACCGCATTTTAAATAGTCACTGTCCGGTCGCAATCGTATGCAGAGTGGTGCTGCGGTAAATACATTTTTAATAGAATCTGCCGCATTCAGGGAGGTGCCGCGATGAAACAAGTGATAGCCTTACGCAGCGATATCGACATGAGCGACGGCAAGAAAATCGCCCAGGCCTGCCACGCCTCTCTCGGTGCCTACCGCACCGCCACCGACAGCCACGCCAACCAGTGGGAGGCCGACGGCAGCAAGAAAGCCGTCGTCACCGCGGAAAAGGAGGAGCTGGAGCAACGGTTCAAGGAGGCACAGTCCCAGAACATCCCCGCGTTCCTCGTCACCGACGCCGGCGAGACCGAGCTCGAACCGGGAACCGTCACCGCGCTGGGGATCGGCCCGGCCGACGACCAAACAGTTGACAGCATAACAGGCGACCTCTCCCTTCTCTAGGTGATCTCCATGGAGCTTCCAGCGTGGACCTACGCATCCGAAACCGATGGTGTCGGCGGCAGTATCAAGGAGCAGATCGACGACTTCGTCGTCGAAGAGATCGCGGACCACGACGTGGACGGGGACGGCGACGCCGTCATCATCGAGATGAAGAAGTTCAACATGACCACGATGGAGGCCATCCGCGAGCTCTCCAACATCTTACACGTGAGCAGGAAACGGTTCGGGTACGCCGGGAACAAGGATAAACGGGCGATAACCACCCAGTACGTCTCCGTGGAGGGCCTGGACGAGGAGGACCTGCAGCACGTGTTCATCCCGGACCTGGAGATCGAGGTCCTGGGCACCGGCGAACCGGTCAGCCTGGGCGACCTGGACGGCAACCGGTTCGACATCGTCGTCCGGAACATCGCCCACCCGGCCGATGACATCCGGCAACGGATCGAGGCCATCACCGACGAACTGGACGGGTACATCCCGAACTACTTCGGCCGGCAACGGTTCGGCAGCGGGCGCGCGGTCACGCACGAGGTGGGGCGACTCCTTCTCACAGGCGACTACGAAGAGGCGGTCTGGACGTATATCGCGAAGCCGAGCGACGAGGAGCACGAGCAGATCCGGAAGGTGCGGGAGGAGCTGTGGGAGACGCGGGAGGTGGAGCAGGCTGCGGAGAAGTTCCCCGAGCAGTACCGGTACGAGAAGATCCTGCTGTACCACCTGGCGAAGAACCCCGACGACTATTCCGGGGCGCTGAAGCGGCTGCCGGAGGGACTACAGACCCTGTTCATCCACGCATACCAGTCCTACGTGTTCAACCTTGCTCTTTCTGACCTCGTTGCCGACGGCTTCTCCGACCATGATGCCGAACTCCCGCTTGTCGGGTACAAGACCTCGCTCCGCGACGAAAAAGGCGACCAGAAGATCAGGGAGGCGCTCGACGAGGACGGCATCACGCAGGACGACTTCAAGCTGCAGGACTTCCCGCATCTCCGTACCGAGGGCGACTACCGGAAGTGCTTCGTCCCTGTCCGCGACGTCGAGCTCGGCGACATCGAGGACGACGGCCTGAACATGAACCGGCGGAAGGCGACCGTCAGCTTCGCGCTGGACAGCGGGAGTTACGCAACGGTCTTCCTCCGCGAACTGATGAAAAACGCGTAACAGCGGAACTATTTTAATATACGGCCGCTGATACCAGTGCAGCGCCTATGGTCGTCGCATTCATCGCCTGGGGACTGATCGGCACCTCCGTCTTCCTTGCAGTCTTCTATCTATCCCTGTTCAGCCGGAACAGCCAGGCCGCCGAGGAAACCCCTGAGCTCCGGTCCACACCGTCCGTCGCCGTCCTCATGCCCGCGTACAACGAGGAGGGAGTGGTGGAACGGGCCGTGGAGAACGCGCTCAGCCTCGACTACCCGGACTACGAGGTCATCTTCGTGGACGACGGCTCCACCGACGACACGCTGGAAAAAGCAAAACAGTACACCGACGACGACCGCCTCCGTATCATCGAACACGGCGAGAACCAGGGAAAGGCCGCCGCACTCAACACCGCGCTCGCCGCCACCGACGCCGAATACACCGTCGTACAGGACGCCGACTCCGTTATCGACCAGGGCACGCTGGAGGCCGCGCTCGCCCGGTTCGAGGCCGACAGCGACGTCGGCGCCGTCATCGCGTCCATCCGCCCGCTCGCCACCGACAACTTCCTCCGGCGGCTGCAGTCCATCGAATACCGTATCACGAACTTCTACCGCAGCCTGATGGCGCATATCGACATCATCGACTGCACCCCGGGCGCGTTCTCCATGTACCGGACCGCCGACCTGAAGCAGCTGGACGGGTTCGACGTCGGCAACCTGACCGAGGACCTGGAGATCGCGTGGCGGCTGCGGCGGCTCGGCCGCCGTATCGACATGGTGTTCCACCGGTCAAGCAACACCGAGTACCCGCCGACACCGCGGTCGCTGTACCGGCAGCGGGTGACCTGGGCGCGCGGGTCGCTGCGGAACGCGTGGAAACACCGCGACATGTTCTTCAACTCCGAGCACGGCTGGTTCGGCGTGTTCCAGCTCCCGGTCCGCCTTATCGCGCCCATGCTCGCCGTCGTCTCCCTCTCACTCGTCGCCGTCGGAATCGCGAAGCAGCTGTACTCCGTCCTCCTCCAGCTCACGTCCGTCGGCCTCGTGCTCCCGACGCTGCAGGGGTTCGAGCTGGGGCAGGCGTTGCTCGGGATGCAGTGGAAGGTGTACATCCCCTTGCTGCTCAGCCTCGTCGTCACCGCCTACCTGCTGCGCAGCGCGTACCGGAAGGCCGGTGACAGCATCCAGTACCCTGGCGCACTTGCCGCGTTCTACTTCGGGTACTATATCCTGTACGGGTTCTTCTGGTCAGCGGCGATTATAAAAGAGCTTCTGCACACGGCAAAGGCATGGACACCGTCCACTCGGCCCTTCTCCGGGCAGCCGTCGTCGCCGGCATCCTGATCGGTATCGGTGTACTGGTCGGGCTGCAGATGGACGACACCCGTACCAGCTACCTTGAGAACCAGCTGCGGAAGACCAACCTCCAGTCCGAGATGTTCGTCGTCACCAACAACTACCTGGAGGAGTCCAGCCAGAACTACTGCCGTGTCGTCCGGAACCAGATCCCTGTCCTCGCACGGCAGAACGCCGAGATCGGGCAGAACCTGCAGTCGTTCAGCAGCCAGAGCATCAGCGAACGCCAGAACTACCGGTTTATCCAGCGCGAATACTACGTCAGCCAGCTCAAACTGTACAACATGCTGCAGAGCTACAACGACCGGTGCAGCGCCAACGCCACCCTGATATTCTTCTTCTTCGACGACTCCGCCGACTCACGGCGGCAGGGCAACGTCCTGACAGAGTACCGGCGGACGGTGGACAACCAGACCTACGTGTTCAGCTACAACCTCGAGGCAACCAACTCACAGGTCCTGCAGATCCTCCGCACCGACTACCAGATCGAGGAGGGGCCCGCAATCGTTATCAACGGGAACCGCACATACAGAGGATACGTACCGCTGCAGCAACTGGAACAGATCCTTCCACGGTGACGCACTGATGGATATCGCACGCGAAGACTGGCTGCTCGTCTTCATCGTCGCCGCAGCAGTGCTGCCGTTCGGGTACTCCATGATGTCGCAGGACAGCGGGGTCTCACCGGACACCGCGCTCGAACAGTACTGCGTCGACCTCGCCGCCGACGTCGAGGCGAACGCGTCGTTCGCCGGCCGCATCGATTCATGCCGGTGCGTCCCGCCAGACCAGGTACCCGAGCAGCGGTTCCAGGCGCCGGACAAGGTGGAGAACGCGACACAGCTGTTCATGGTGAGCTGTACGCTGGACTCCGGGCAGAAACAGATGTTCCCGGTGCGGCGTATCCGTGAAGGGTACACCGGCGACCTGAACCGGACTAACGCCTCAGTCCTCGACAGCAGTCAGAGATAGTCCTTTATCAGCCCGTAGAACCCGATGAACACCAGAAGCGACGCCGTTATCAGGGTGACGCTGAGGCCGACGACCACGTACCACGGGTAGCCGACGACCGCGCTCCCTGTCACGATCTCCTGTCCCAGCAGGTTCGACATGACCGTGAAATGTGTCTTGATAGCGATATAGAACGCGAACCCGATCGTGATCAGTTTCCAGTCCCGCAGCTCCGAAATCCCGACCTCCAGGTACTCCTGGTAGAATTTCGCCATAAGGACGAGTGCGGCGAGCAGGATGATAGCAGAGATGATGTCGGCCAGGTTCCAGAACACCACAGGCTCGATCGCCATACAGCCCGGTTTCACCCGCCTGCGTAATAAATATTACCCTTCGACGTCGCCGACCTCGCGTGCCAGCGTCACCACGTTGACACGGCCGCGCTTCTCCTTCGTCACCAGGCTCCGGTCCTCCAGGTCCGATACGAGGCGGGAGATCTTCGCCTTCGAATAGTCCAGCGAGTCCACGATATCCCGCTGCTCCACCTCGCCGTCGTTGTCGATAAGGTACCGCATCACCTCCTGCTCGTCCTCCTTCAGCACCGGGAACACATCCGCTATGGTCTTCTCGCCCGCGTGCTTCCGCCGGACGTACACCACGAGGACCGCCAGCACGATGACCGCCACACCGAGCAGCAGCGTCAACTGGCGGAGCGCCAGTGATTCGAACACGCTCAACTGTTCGTACCGGACCGTGTACGACAGCGAGTCACCGATCGACACGTTCTCCTGCTGCCACTCGAGGAAGATACGGCGGCCGCGGCTGCCAACGTCCGCTCCCGGCGGGCTGTACGCCTCTCCACTCTCGAGGATGCCGTATCCCTCCGGCAGCACAACTTTCGTCTCCACACGGTCCGTCGGAACGAAGATACGGTTTGACAGCGAGAACTCGAGGCCGCTGTCCTCGCGGCTGGTGAAATCACCGGTGTACGTTATCGTCACCGTGTAATTGGTGCGTTGCCGCGGTGTACACAGGATCTCCTTCCCGATCGACAGCTCCTCCACCGTGCAGTCCAGCGATCCGGTGGCGTCGCGTGCGGACAGCTGCTCCGGGCTGTACCGGCCGAACACCAGGTACGAGATACGTTCGGTGGTGATCTTCTGGTACTGCCGCTCCACCGTCACCGTGTCCGTCGCACCCAGTTCCACCGTGATGGACTCGTCCTGGATCGTGGTGGCGGACGCCAGCGGCACCACCAGGAGCAGGGCACCGAGCAGCAGCAATAGCCGTCGCATACCCGGTATTCAGGGGGAGAGACATTTAAAACTGCTATTCGCGGGGGCGGGACACCATCATCCCGCCGGCACCGGTCTGCAGGAACTGGTGCATGATCTGCGCGACCGCGTTCAACGAGTCCCGCAGCTCGCGCAGCTCCATCTCCACGGTATCCGGCGACTTGACGTCGACCGAGGTCGGACCGTAGTTGATAACCATCTCCACCAGCTCCGAGAAACTGTCGACCTCCATCTCCACCTCCGCGACCTGCGAATACCCTTCTTCCATATCCGGGGAGGG
>JAXIOB010000016.1:0-5567 GCA_034190585.1 Asbonarchaeaceae archaeon (SeqCode) | reverse complement strand
AACGACAGGACCTCGCCATAAAAGCGTTCCAGAACGCGGATATAGACGGTTTCACACTGGTGCTCGCTGGTTCAGCGGACGAGGACGAATATATACGCGAACTGGAGGAACTGGCTGGACAGGATGTGGAGATCAGGACGGACGTGCCGGATGACGAGTGGCGGGAGCTGTACGAGAACGCCTACGCCGTGTTATTCCTGGCGGAGCAGGAGGACTGGGGGATCGCCCCGCTCGAGGCGATGGCCGCCGGCAAACCGGTCATCGCGGTGAAAGGCGGCGGGTATGAAGAGGTGGTGCAGCACGGGGAGACCGGCGTCCTCGTCGATGCAGAACCTGCGGTCATCGCGGCGGCGATGGAGGAGCTGGTGGAGGATGAGACAGCGGTGCGGATGCTCGGCGAGCACGGCCGGCAGGTCGTCGAGGCGTACACGTGGGAGAGCTTCATCGACCGGTTCGACGCGGAGGTGGCCTGACATGGAACTTTCGGTGGTGGTGGCGACGCGGAACGACCCGGAGGTGTTCGACGCCCTGGAATCCGTCATGGAACAGGACTACTACGATTACGAGATAATCGTGGTGGACGGCTCCGATGGCGGCCATCAGGAAGACCTGGAAACGTTCTGCAGTGACAACGACGCGATCACCTACCTGCACGAGTCGGAGCGCGACGAGCCTGTCGACGGGTTGAACGGGGCGCGGAACTTCGGTGTCGCCAACGCGTCAGGCGAGGGCGTCGCGTTGCTGGACGCGGACTGCGTCGCCACCGACGGCTGGCTCGAATCATTTGTGGAGGCGCTGGAGGAGGACGATATCGTCGAGTGCACGGTGACGTACGACGGCGAGGGGAAGAACTGCCCGATGGACCGCGTGATACAGAACGACGGGAAGGAGTACCGGTTCCTCGGCGCTGGTCTGGCGTTCCGCCGCGCGGTGTGGGAAGAAACGAAGTTTGATGAGCGGTTCCACCAGCTCCGGAACGACACCGCGTTCGGGTTCGACGCGCTCGACAACGAGTTCAGCTACGCGTTCTGCGAGGATGCGGAGGTGCTGCACCGCGCCGGCCGGTTCTCCCCCCTGCAGTTCGTGAAAGAACGGCTGCGGTTCGTGTACGAGCCGCTGTTCTATGGAGAGTACCGAAAGCATGACCACTTCGACGACAACGTCGACCATCTCGGCCCGCTGCTGTACCCAAAGGAGCTTTTGTATCTGGCCGCCCTTTTTGCATCCGCCGTCTTGCCGTTCGCCGCTGCCACTGTCCCGCTGCTGATGGGTGCCGGCGAACTGGTCTACCTGCAGCGGGAGGGCGAGAAGCGGGCGCTGGATGTGTGCCCGCGCGACCTCGTGCTGCTGTTCTTCCTCGTACCGCTCGCACTCGTGGCGAAACGCCTGGCAATCTGGCGCGGCGCTGTGACGTATCGGACGCCCGTGCTGTAATAGAACCGGGAACGCACACGTCTTGAGCTCTGATAGGTTCCATATTATCAGATTTTCCTGATTTTGAGGGCTGTTTAACAGGGTGGACGCGGCGGGCGTGACATGGGGTTCGCTCTCATCTGGACTGACGACGATATCGAACATGTCGCACAGGACTTTGGACAGCAGGTTTCCGATTCCCTCGATTCCGTGCTTGAAGGTAAGAAACAGCAGATACAGTGGGTTGAGAACATTGCAGACCTGTCCAAGCGGGTGCATAACATGTTCGGAATCGACGGCCTACAAATAGCGGAGATACAGTTCACCGTGCAGTCCGCCGAGTACCGGGCAATCTGTGTCGTCGTCCCTGAGTCGGACGCAGTCGTGTACTATACGACAGTGCCGAAGAAGGGGAGTTACCAGGAGCGGCGGCTGGATCTCATGCGGCGGAACAGCCGCCAGGTCAGGGACGCTGTCCGTCGGCAAGCAGACGAATTTTCTCCTTGAAGAGCTCCAGATCGCGCTCTGCCCGCCGCTCCAGCTCTTCCTGAGAGACCTCTTCTGGCTCCTCAACACGCGTCTCAGTCATACAGAAAGAAGCCTGTCGGACCTATTTAAAACAGCCGGGTATTTCCATCCTCTCCTTATTCTGTTACCGGGGCGCCGCCCGCCGGAAACGTGGAAGCTATTAAACTGTTCGCCGGCGAACACTCCTGCATGGACGGAAAGGAGGTCGTGGTGACTGGCGGTGCCGGGTTCATCGGCTCGCATCTGGTGGACGCGCTCGTGGACGGGAACGAGGTAACAGTCATCGACGACCTGTCCACCGGCCGCGAGGAATTCGTCAACGACGCCGCAGCGTTCGAAGAGGTCGACGTCCGCGATTACAGGGAACTGGAAGACGCGCTGGGATCGCCTGATATCGTGTTCCACCTCGCCGCCTCCGCCCATACCCGGGCGACGTCCGCTGGCTGGGACGACCCGGTGTTCGACGCGGAGGTGAACGCGCTCGGCACGTTGAACGTGCTGCGGGCGGTGGAGGATGCCGCCCCTGACGCCCGGGTCGTGTACGCATCCTCGGCCGCGGTGTACGGCAACCCTGAAGACGTGCCGATGACCGAGCAGCATCCCAAGAACCCGATATCGCCGTACGGTATCCACAAGCTGACTGGGGAGAAGTACATGGAGGCGTACCACTCCCAGCACGGTCTGGACACCGTGTCAGCGCGCATCTTCAACACGTTCGGGCCGCGGCAGCCCCGGTACGTCATGTACGACTTCCTGACGAAGCTGCAGCGCGATAGCGGGGAGCTGGAGGTGCTGGGGACGGGACGGCAGACACGGGACTACTGCTACATCGACGATACGGTGGATGCACTCCTCACGATTGCAGAGAACGGCGATGCGGGCGAGGCGTACAACCTGTCCGGGGAGAACATCATCTCGATCGGCGATCTCGCCGAACTGATGGTGGAGATGCTCGACCTGGATGCGGACATCCGTTACACGGAGGACTCGTGGAAGGGCGACCCGAAACGGCTCGAGGCGGATATCTCGAAGCTGAAAGCGCTCGGGTTCGAAGCCCAGACGGGGCTTGAAGAAGGGTTGGAAGAGTTTATCGACTGGTTCGAGAAAACGGAAGGCGCGGTCAGGTAGCGGGGTAGTGCACAGGCATGTCGAAGTATGTGCCGAAGTATCCCTCGTCACGGGTTATCAGCCGGTCTGCATGGGTTTCAGCGTGGCCGCCGATCAGGAAGTCTGTTATCATGTGGTTCCGCCATGTTACAGGTTCGGAACAGGCCTCACAGGTGAAATGCTGTTCGGTCCCGCACGATGAACATTCGACAGATCCTGAGGCATCGTATTCGCTCCAGGCTGTCCCTGACCGCGCCAGCGAATCCCTGGAGTGTTCCTTTACAACGATGCCTTCTTCCTCAAGGAATGTTGTCGCCTCTTCCTGTGGGGCCTCACATTTTTCGGCGAACGCCGAGACCAGTTCGGCGTATACCTCCGGACTTACTATGAAGGTTCCGTCCTGGGACGCCTCTTCAAGCACCTTCTTCGACCGCTGGTGGTGATCCTCCGTGGCGTAAAGGACGTCGAGGAGGACGTTCGTGTCGAGGGCGTATATCATCGTCTCCCCCGTATCCTCTTCATGAATTCATTGGTGTCTCCCTCGCCAAGATAGCCGGCGTAGTCGTCGAAACTCGTCTTCTGTTTCTTCACGACAAGCTCACCGTCCTTCTCTTCGAACTCGACCTCGTCGCCGCTCCGGATGCCGAATTTTTCCCGGTATTCCTTCGGTATGGTGACCTGCCCCTTCTCGGAGACCATCGGCATGTTTTACTTTTCCGGTAAAGATTTAAAAGTACAACAAATTTCCGTCTGTTGAGATGGCTGGAATCAGTAGGATTATTTCCTGCTACTGCAAGAAGGTGATCCGTGCAGACGCTCCTTAGTACGTCTCAATGTCCAGCCCCTCTACCCGGTCGAACTCATCCGTGTCAGCTGTCAGGATCTCGCTGTCGGCCCTCCGTGCGATCCCGGCGATCAGGGCGTCGATATGGTTGATCCGGTCGCCACTGTCGATAAGCTCCTGCTGGAGTTCAGCGGCATCCTGCGCCTCCTCCTTGTTCAGCCCTCTGACAGGCTGTGATCGGAGGATGTCAAGGAGCTCCTCCTTCTCTTCTACCGAGCCACCATCCCTAGTCAGTCCGATCCATGTTTCGTACACGGCAGGCGACGGGAGGGCGTACCCCGCGTTCTGCTTCTCCAGCTCCTCTGCCTTTGTTACAGCGGCTTCATCGCCCCGGAGCAGGTCGATGAGGAAGGAGGTGTCAACAATCATCCCTCGACAGCCTCCGCCACCTTCTCCGACCGCTCCTCCATCTCCTCATCCGCCTCCTCCCGCACCGCTTCGATCTCGTCCGCGAGCGTCTCACCGGTTTCGTCCGAGACCACGTCTGGGATGTCGCTGAGCGGTTTTCTCCCGGCGATCCGCTCGATCACGTCGCTGAAGCTCTCGTTCTCTTCTTTCCTGGATGCGAGGTCCTCGTACGCGTCCTCGGTGATTGTTATCGACTTCGTCCCCATAATAAGTGTACGTGTACGTAGGTTTAAATTATATTCTGCTGTGCGCATGGACGCCGGGACGCTGTCGATTCTTAAGCAACCATGCCAGATTTCCAGACGGCCGGATTGATGGGACCGGTTCCATCCTAGATTATGTTCCTATACATGTCCAACGTTTTCTCTACAACCGAATCCCAGCTGTATTCGTCCTCCGCCCGCCGCCGGCATTCCTCCCCCAGCTCCTCCAGCCGCTCCGTATCCGAGAATAGGTCTTCAAGTGCAGCCTGCAGCGCGTCCAGATCTCGCGGCGCGACGAGCCGCCCAACGTCCTCGTCAACCACGTCCGGGATCGCACCGACGCGGGTGGAGACGACCGGCGTGCCACAGGCGAACGCTTCCAGGATGGACAGCGGCATGCCCTCGCCGAACGTCGGCAGCGCGAACACGTCGCCGAGCGAATAATAGGAAGGGAGTTCCTCCTCGTCCACGAACCCGGCGAAGTGGACGTCCTCGTCCGCCTTCTGCTCCAGCTCGTCCCGGTACGGCCCGTCGCCCGCGATCACCAGCGAGGTGTCCTCCATCCCGTTCACCGCCTCGACCAGCACGCCGTGGCCCTTGTACTCGACGAGGCGGGACACCGCGACCACGACGTTCTCCTTCAGATTGTATTTCTCCTCCAATTCCGCGGTGTCGACCGGCCGATAGAATTCAGTGTCGACGCCGTTCGGGATCTCGGTTATTCTGTCCTGTTCGATACCAAGATAGGCCTGTATATCATCCGCGTTCCCCTGACTCAGGGCGACGAACCGGTCCACGTTCCGCCGCGCTGCGACCTTGTCCAGCAGGTTGAACGGGGCCAGCGGGTATTTCAGGTGCGGCAGCCGGTACTCCTCGAGGCCGTGCGTCGTCACCACAATCGGCGTGTCCGCGACGAACGAGTACTTGGCGACAGGGAACACGCCGTGCGAGTGCACCACGTCCATGTTCTCCAGCAGCGGCCACCGCGCGATCATCCGCTTCTCGAACTGGATGAAGTTGAGGCGGTCGAGCCCGAGGTCGACGTACGGCACCTCGTGCAGGTG
>JAXIOB010000017.1:0-5938 GCA_034190585.1 Asbonarchaeaceae archaeon (SeqCode) | reverse complement strand
AGCGGGTCGACCGCGACCGCCAATCCGTCGCCGCAGTCGGTGATGTCGTCGGACTCCTCGGAGGCGTACTGGCCGACACCGTCGACAGCGGTGAGCCGGTCCTCCAGCAGCTGGTCCGCCCACACGTCGGCCTCGATCTGCTGCTCCTGCGACGGGTTCTCGCCGTCGACGTAGGAGCGGCGGTCCGGGAGGCCGTCCGCGATCTGCGGCGCTGTCCCGGCCACGACACGCACGACCTCGTCGACGGCCTCGCCCCTGTCCATGTCACAGCACCTGGTCCGGTGTCTTGCCGCTGTAGATGACCTGTTCGAGCATGTCCAGCATCCGCTGCGGGTCGTCGCGCTGAAAGATGTTCCGGCCGACGGCCAGCCCGTTCCCGCCGGCGGCGATGGTCGCATGGACGTCTTCCAGGAAGTCACGGTCGCTGGCCTTGGATCCGCCGCTCATCACCAGTTTCATGTCGCCGGTGCCGTCGATGACCTGTTCCATCGCGTCCCGCGACCCGGCGTACTTGACCTTGACCATGTCCGCCCCGAGCTCGAGGCCGATGCGGGCGCCGTAGCCGATAGTTTTCGTCTTGGTATCGTTCTTGATAGGGCGACCGCGCGGGTACGCCCACATCACCACCGGAACGCCGTACTTCCGCGCTTCCTCCTGGACCTCGCGGAACTCGTTGAACATCCGTCCCTCGTGGTCGCTGCCCGCGTACATGGTGTAGCCGACCGCGGAAGCGCCGAGCTCCTCGACCGCGTACCGGACGGTGCAGTTCTTCGGCGAGTAGTAGTCGTCCGGCTCCCACAGGTTAGAGGTGCCGTTCAGCTTCAGCAACAGGTTGACGTCGTCCTCGTATCTGGGGTAGTAGCCCTCGGCAACGCCCTTCTGGGTGGCGATGCACGTGACAGCGTCGTGGGTGGCGACGTCGAACACGTGGTCTGGGTCGGCGCTCTCCGGCACCGGTTTGAAGTCCTTCGGGCCGTGTTCCAGCCCGTGATCGTATGCGAGTATGACGGCGTTCCCGTCCCGGATGACGGGGGAGTCGTCGATCGACTGCATGCTATCGTAATACTTCGTAATACTGCGGGTTTTATATACGTTGTGGGCGTCAGCCCCGGGTCAGAGCGGCCCGATTCTCTCCACAGCATCGTTCGGCTTCAGAACTTCAACACCCCGGAATTCTCCTATCTCCAGCACGTGACTGTCGCCGGACACGATGCAGTCCGCCCCTGCCGCGACCGCGGCCTCGAACAGCTTGTCGTCGTCAGGGTCGGCGGTTCCCACCTGGAAGGAAATGGTAGGTTCAACGTGCTTCGCGTATCTGGAAATCATGCACATCGTGTAGTCCCTGTCGGAGGCTGCAACCGGGGCAACACCTCGGAGTTTCCGCTCGTATTCCTTGATGATATCTCGAGAGACAACTACGACCGGGCCTCCCCCAGAAAAACAGGCCTCCATAATAGTATGCGGCGGAGAACCGGAAGATATATTGCCTGATACAATAACGTTCGTATCGAGCACCAGCTGCAGCGGCATAGTCAGTCGTCGAGCATTTCCGCTATTTCTTCTGCGGATGTCGGTCCATCGTACCGTTCACTAACCTCTTCGACGCGCTCCTTCCACCGCTCCACGCTGAGCTTCTCCATGACGATGACGCCGTCCTCCTGGATGAAGATGACGTTGTCACCGGGCTCCAGCCCTTCTTCCTCCCGGATCTCCTTCGGGATGGTCACTTGGCCGCGCGCGCCGACTTTCCCGACTTCTGCGACCGACATACCGGGTTTGAATATGAATTCCATACTTTTAAGCCCGGTGGAAATCTCTTAACACAGGGTCAAAATTCCATCAGAAGAGAATCCTGGAACTATTCCCACTACCTCGGGACGACCTGCCTGTTTAAGTTGTTCCGCCTCGAACACTGAGGGCATGACTATTCTCGGCATCGACGAGGCCGGAAGAGGAGCGGTGCTCGGCAGTATGTTCGTCGGCGGCGTCCTCGTGGACGAGGAGGATCTGGATGAGCTGGAGACGATGGGGCTGAAGGACTCGAAGGAGCTGTCGGACGCGGACAGGGAAGGGTTCGTCACGCCTATCAAAGAACTGGCCGAGGCGACGGTTGTCAAGGAGGTGACTGCGTCGGAGATTGACGAGCTACGGGAGGTGACGAACCTGAACGTCATCGAGCTGCGGACGTTCGCCAGCATCATCGAAGAAACAGAGCCGGACACGGCGTACATCGACCTGCCGGAGCCGGACGGTGAACGGTTCGCGAACAAGATCCGGAAGGAGCTGCCGGACGATTTTCCTGCGGTGGATATGGTGGCGGAGCACGGTGCGGACAGCGAGTACCCGGTCGTGTCCGCGGCAAGCATCCTCGCCAAGTCGGCGCGGGAGGCGCACACGGCGGAGCTGAAGCAGAAGTACGGCGCGGAATTCCGTACCGGTTACAGCCACGACCAGGACACCATCGACTTCCTGAGGGACTATCTCGAGGAGCACGGCGAGCTGCCGGAGGAGACACGCATGTCGTGGTCCACGGCGCAGGACCTGATCGAGGAAAGCGAGCAGGCCGGGCTTGACAGCTTCTGACCTCCGCCACCACTAAACAGATTTTTAGTTACTGTCCGGTACTTATTTAGATTTATTTTTGAGCGTCGGCTGTGGCTGATGAACAACGTCGATACAGAGATCGTTGACCGGCAGAGTCCCGGTCCCGATCCCAGAGAGCAACCAGGATATATCACGTGGGGTATCGAGGATGACGCCTATCTCGAGTTCCAGGTGGTCCAGTACGGCGCCTCGCCGGTCCTCGACTTTGCCTGGGGCACCGACGCAGACCGGGAATCGTTCGACAGGACGGCGGTGGACGATGACTGGCTCGGCGATACCGCGGAGGTCCTGATGTATTCTGAGGCCGGCGACCCCGGTACATCCCCGGCGGAGATCCCGCTTTCCGACTACCGCGAGGGGCAATGGATAGCGCAGGAGCTGCACGCCGTCGAACTCGTCCGGACCGAGACACCGGAGCAGTACGTTGTCGGCTGGGACCGGTACGGCGTTGACGCCGCCTGTCCGCACCGCGTGACCGTGACCGTCGACCCGTCCCTGCCGGAACAGCGGGACCGACTCCGGGCGAACGGCGGGGAACCGGCCGAAGAAGTCCGGCACAAGGTGGAGACACTGACCCGGGAGACGATGGAGCACGGGGACGGCGCCTCACTGGTACAAGCGGCGATCCAGAAATACCGGGAGTGGAAGGAGGACGGGCACGATATCTAGGAGGACGCAGCGATGCCACAGGTCAACCAGGTGGACATAGGAAAGCAGCCGGTCGGTCCCGGCGACCAGGAATATTTCGCGCTGTGGGAGTTCGGCGAGGACGACGTGTACGCCGAGTTGCAGGTCAGCCAGCCCAGAAACGGCGGACCAGTGACACGCGTCGAACTGGGCTGGAAGACGTCGCTGGGACACGAGGCATGGCTTGACGGGGTCGACGGCGGTGCGGACGCGGTAGAGTACGATGCACTGCTCGGCGGCAACCCGGACATCCTCCTCGAATCCACCAGCGCGTACGATGAGAGCCCGGTGGAGACGACATACCTGAAATACCGGTTCGGGGAGGAAGGCCTGGAAAACCCTGATGAAGTGACGCTGATGAACGGGGAGCCGCCGGAACTGTACCAGGTGACATGGACACGGTTCCACCGGGCGTACCAGCCGCAGGCCCGGGTGACGTTCAACCCGCGGGTGATCGACCGGCACCCGGACGATCTCAGCCTCCGCAACCACCTCCAGCAGCAGATAGCCGTGACCGCGCCGCAGCAGGACGCGGCAGAGATCAGCCGTGTAGCGGCGGCTGTCGGGAACTACCTTCGGGATACGGACCTCGCCGAGTACATCGAATCACCGTGAGAACGCGTCCTCCAGCGGCGGCACCACCTGCTTCTTCCGGGACATGACACCGGGCAGCGACGCCTGGCTGTCCTCGACCGCCGTATCAAGCGCTGACTGGAAGGTGTCGACCGCGTCGCCGGCGACGAACGCCTCGGTGTGCTCCTCCAGCAGGTCGGTGACCAGCAGCACGAGCAACGGGTAGCCGCGCTCGTCCACGATGGATTCCATGGCGTCCAGCACCGCGTCCTTCTGCTCCAGCACCGTCTCCGGTTCCACGGTCTCGACCTGGCCGATGCCGATGGTTTGCCCGCCCCAGTCGTATTCTTTGAAGTCGCCGAGCACCATCTCCCGCGGCGACTTCTCCCCGAGCTGTGATTTCTTCGCCAGCAGTTCCTTGCCGTAGTCCTCGATGTCCACGCCCGCGGTCGCGGCCAGTTCCTGGGCGACCTCCTCGTCGATGTCGGTCGTGGTCGGGGAGCGCAGCACCACGGTATCGCTGAGCAGCCCCGACAGCAGCAGGCCAGCCACGGACGGTGTGATCTCGACGCCGGCCTCGTTGTACAGGTCGGTGATGATGGTCGCGGTGGAACCGACGGGCTCGATGCGGACGTAGATCGGCTCGGACGTCTCGATGTCGCCGAGGCGGTGGTGGTCGATGATCTGGTGCACCTCTGCGTCCTCCATCCCGTCGACCGCCTGGCTGTAGACGTTGTGGTCCACCAGGACGATGTCCTCCCCGGCGGCGTCCTCCAGCAGCTCCGGCTCCTCCACGTCGAACTCCTCCAGCACGAACCGGGTCTCCGGGTTCAGCTCGCCGGCACGCACCGGCCGCGCGTCCCGCCCCGACGACTGCTGCAGCCGCGCGTACGCGATGGCGGAACACACGGTATCGGTGTCCGGCTGTTTGTGGCCGACGACGTAGTGGTGCTGTTCTTCAAATTCGTCAGTCATTGGTATCCTCCTCGATAACATCGATTCCCAATCCCTCCAGCTGGTCCTCCCGCGGCGGCGCCGGCGCATCGGTCAGGTAGTCGTGGCCCTGCTTGGACTTGGGGAACGGGATGACCTCGCGGATGTTCGGCTCGTCGCGGAACACCATCAGGATGCGGTCCAGGCCGAACGCGATGCCCCGGTGGGGCGGGGCGCCGTACTGGAACGCGTCCACGAACCAGCCGAACCGCTCCTCCACCTCCTCCTCTGACAGGCCGAGGATGTCGAACACCTTCGCCTGCAGCTCCGGGTCGTGGATACGCTTCGACCCGCCCGCGACCTCGTACCCGTTCAATACCAGGTCGTACGCATCCGCGGTTAATTCCAGCAGCGCGTCCTCGTCGTCCGCGCCCGCCTCCATCAGCTTCTCCGCGTCGGTCGGCATGGTGAACGGGTGATGCTCCGATCCGAATTCTCCGTCTTCATGGGAGAACAGGGGGAAGTCCGTCACCCACACCAGGTCGTAGCCCTCCGCCTCCTCGGCGATGTCAAACACGTCGTCCGCGAGGTGCCGCCGCAGCGAGCCGAGCACCGTGTTCGCCACGTCCAGGTCGTCCGCGACGAAGAACAGCACGTCGTTCGCCGCCGCGTCGAACGCGTCAATCAGGTCCCGCAGCGTCTCCGTCTCCAGGTAGTCCTCCACCGGGCTCTCGAAGCCCTCCCCGCTCAGTTTTATCCAGACCAAGCCGCCCGCGCCTTCCTCCTCCGCGTAGTCGATGAGGTCGTCCATGTCGTTGTTCGATAACTGGTCAGCGCGGTCCTCCAGCCTGAACCCTTTCACCACGCCGCCGTCCTCCACCGTCCGTGCGAAGATGTTCAGCTCGCTGTCCTCAACGAGCGGGGACACGTCCTGCAATTCCATTCCGTACCGGCGGTCCGGCCGGTCGCTGCCGTAGGTGTTCATCGCCTCCTTGTGCGGTATCCGGTCCACCGGTGTGTCGAGCGAGGCGTCGAACGCCTCGTTCACCGCGCCCACAAACAGCTCCTCCATGTGCTGCAGAAACTCGTCCTGCCCCATGAACGACACCTCGAGGTCGAGCTGGGTGAACTCCGGCTGCCT
>JAXIOB010000001.1:0-6087 GCA_034190585.1 Asbonarchaeaceae archaeon (SeqCode) | reverse complement strand
CTCCTGGGCAAGACGATCTTCTTCTTCGTCCTGTACGTCGCGTTCGCCACCGCCCTCGAGATGGCGCGCATCCCGACACAGCTCCTGAACAACATCCTGCTCATCCTGGTCGCGTCCGGCGGCCTGGCGTTTTCCATCGCGGCAGGATGGGGGCTGAAGGACGTGTTCCAGGACGAGGCGGAACGCTACATCGAGGACCGTCGGTAACCTCTTTCTCCCTTTTTTCCTTTTTTTCGCCTTCAATCGCAATCAGTTTTATAAGTGTTCTATAAAATTGTTTGTAACGGCGATGGCGCGGCTTGTCACGGAGAAGGACGGGGAGACCTACTACAAGGAGGTCCGTATCGAGGAATCTCCGGAGCAGCTCAAGGGGTTGCTGAACGAGACACGGTGGGACATCCTGAGACTGCTGGCAGAGCGGCCGCGGTACCCTGCCGAGGTAGCGGAGGAGCTCGGGATGCACGAGCAGAAGGTGTACTACCACGTCCGGGAGCTCGAGGACGCCGGTATGATATCGGTGGCGGAGAAGGAGGAGAGAGGGGGTGCGGTCGCAAAGTACTACACGGTGGAGGACTACGCGTACGCGCTCGAGCTTCCGTACGGCGATGAGCGTCTCGCCGATTTCTCCATGGCAGAGGAGCCGGAGCACCTGCGCCGGTTCCTCCACCCGTTCGTCGCTAACGGTACCGTGAACGCGGACATCGTCGTCGGGTCACCGGACCCGCACGGCCCGCACCAGGTCCGTTCACGCGATGCATATCTCGCCTCCGACATCTCCCTGTTCCTCGGGCAGTACGGCTCGTTCGACAGGATGCGGACGAAAGAGGACGTCGCCGTGAAGAACAGCGACGCGTTCGACGGCAACATGGTCCTGGTCGGCGGCCCGCTGACCAACATGGTAACCGGCCGGATCAACCCCCACCTCCCTGTCAAGTTCGAGACCGAAAACTTTCCCTTCCGCAAACTCGTCTCCGAGACGACCGGCGACACATACGACGATGACGCCCACGGGTTCATCAGTCGTGTGCCGAACCCGGACGACCCCGGATCACACGTCCTCGTGATCGCCGGCGTCCGATTGAAAGGGACGAGAGCCGCTGTGATGGCACTCACCGAGCATCACGATGAGGTGCTGGCGGACTATGAGGGTGAGGACAAGTGGGGCGTCGTCGTGCAGGGGAAGGACATGGACGGCGACGGCGAGATCGACGATATCGACGTCCTGGAGTAGGCTAGAAGAACCGGTCTGCAACGGCCTCGATATCCGCCGAGTCCACATCAGTATGGAACACGCCCCGGAGCTTCGGTGACGTCCCGGACGGCCGGATAAGCCCGGTGATCCCGGAGCCCTCGAACTTGACGCCGTCGACCCGGGACACCACGTCGAACCCCTCCGCGATCTCTGTCTTCATGGCGTCGAACGCGTCGTCCCGTTCCGGTGCATCGTCGAACACCGCGGTGCGGCGGACGGACCGGTAGTCGTCCACTGCGGCAAGGATCTCCGGAAGGCGGTCCGCGTTGGCAGCGATGAGGAGCGATGCGAGGATGCCCGAGTTGTACCACGAGAACGACGGCACCGCGTAGTGCCCGTTCGGCTCGCCCAGCAGGTCAGCCTCCACTTCTATACCTTTCTCTGCAACGAACACGTCTCCCACCCGGGCGTACTCGACCGCCGCGTCCAGCTCCTCTACCATCGGAGAGGTATCGACCGACGCCACAATGGTCTCCGCACCCGTTATCTCGGCGAGCGCGTAGAGCAGCCGGTCGCCGTCCACCCGCCCTGTCTCCGGGTGAACGGCGTAGACACGGTCCCCGTCCGGGTCGTACCCCACTGCGATATCCGCGTCATCCATACGGTCGACGACCTGCTGCCGGGTCGTCGCCTGTGGCTCCGGCGCCGGCTGCTCGGCCCATTCGTGCTCTTGCACCGTCGCGCCGACCCCGTCGAACACTGCCACCGCGGTCCGCCCGGCCGCTCCGGCCGTGTCGAGACGGACACGCGTATCGATCCGGTCGATGCCGAGCTCTTCGACCGCCGCCAGCAGCTGCTCGATATAGATCTCGTCGAACTCGTGGTGTTCACGCATCAGCGTCCCCTCGCCCTGTTCCACATCCCCTGATTCGAACAATTGCTGGACCGCGTCCAGGTCCTCGTTGGTGAACCCGTTTCCCTGCTCGTACAGGAGCTTGAACCCGGTGCGTTCCCAGGCGTGGTGGGATGCGGTCACCATCGCACCGGTTCCGCCGTAGTGGTCTGCGGCCAGTGCGACACGGTCTGTTGGTCCTATCCCGATGTCGACGACGTTCGCACCGGTCGACCGGACGCCGTCGATGAAGGCCGGTGCCGTCTTCTCCGACGCGTCACGCGTATCGCGGCCGACAACCACGCTGCCGCGGCCGTTCCGCAGCGCCCACGTCCCGACAGCCTCGCCGAGACGCTCCGCGAACTGTTCGTCGATCTCCGCAGGGTAGTCGCCGCGGATGTCGTACCGGTTGAACACCGTCTCAGCGTTCATCCGATCTCCTCCATCACCTGTTCCATCTCCAGGATGCTGTCGATACGGTGGTCCGGATGCGGTGTGCCGTTCCCGTCAGTCTCCATGGGCTCGTCCGATGTATCCGCCTGCACCTGTACGGTGGTCATACCGAGGTCGGCGGCCGGTGCCAGGTCGCGGTCCCAGGAATCCCCGACCATTACGGCGTCCGACGGGGCGATGCCGTGGCTGTCCAGGATATGCCGGAAGAACTGCTCCGATGGCTTCATCTCCCCTGTATCCTCCGGTGTCACGATATCGTCGAACAGGTCGCCTGGATCGTCGAACACGGTCGACAGCTTCATCTCCAGCGCCTCGGGGAACTCGTCGGTGGCGATCGCCAGTACCTCGAACTCCTCGTTCAACCGGTGAAGCATCTTGCATACACCGTCCTCGTAGGTCAGGTCCTCCACGACTGTCTCCCAGAACAGGTCGTACGCCTCCGCCACCAGCTCGTCCGCGGCGTCCACCCCGACACGCTGCAGCATCCGCCGGATCATATCCCGCCGGTACACCTTCGAGTCATCATGGTTCGTCTCCTCAACGACCGTGATCCATGCAGCGGAGAGCTCCTCCTTGTCCACACCGGTCTGCTCCGCAAGGAATGAGAACTTTTTCTCGTAGGCCCGGTCTGCTTCCGGGGTGTACAGTGTATGGTCTGCGTCAAAGATGATGCTCTTCATCGTCTATCGCTCCAGCTCTTTCCCCTCCTGCTTCGTAAAGTACCGCTTCTCCTCGCCGACGTTATTCTGGACCAGCGCCGACGGCCCGATGAACGTGCCGCGGCCGATGCAGACGCCCGGCATGAGGTTGGCCTGCGTCCCGATATCCACGTCGTCGCCGATCACCGCGCCGAGCCGGTTCCGTCCCGTATCGACAGTCTCGTCACCGGCGTGCAGATAGACGGAGATATCCGGCCGCTCTCCCCCGTCCTCCCGTACCCGCCGGTTCGCCGTGACAGTGCCTGCACCGACGGCCACGTTCCGGCCGATCACAGAATCCCCGATAAACCCGGAATGGGTGGAAAGTCCCTGTTGCGCGACCGTCCCCCGCACCTCCATGTTGGCGCCGATCCGGCACCCTGCCTCGAGGTCGGTGCCGGCGCGGACAAGGGCGTTGTTCCCGATCGTACAGTCTTCTCCGATATAACACGGTCCGCGGATGACCGCGTTCTCGTAGACCGTGACGTTTTCCTCGATGACGACGTTTCCCTCGACCGTGGCGCTGTCCGCGATGTCGGCCGAGTCCGCGATCCGCCGCTCCTGACCTCCCAGGAGCTGCTCCGCGAACGCGAACACGTCCCACGGGTACTTGAGGGAGGGCGGCGACCGGTCGAGCCGTGCCACACCTACCTGGTGCGCGTCCATGTACCGGTCGAGCGCGTCCTCGAAACTGTACTCGTGCTCTTTCACTGCCTCCAGCTCGTCCAGGAAGTCCCCGGTCAGCAGGTAGGTGCTGACCGCCCGCCAGTCGGACGGTGCCTCCCCCGGATCGGGCTTCTCGACGATACCCGTTGCCACGTCACCGTCCAGCTCCAGCATGCCGTACCGGCCGGGCTCACTGGTTTCCGTGGCTGCGACTGCGGCGTCGTATCCGGTGGCCGCGCCCTGTAATGTCTCGAGGAGCCGCCCCCCGTCGATCCTGTACGGCCCGGTGACGAGGAATTCGCTGTCGACGTGCTCACGCGCCTGCAAGAGCGCGTTCCCCATCCCTCGCGCCTCTTCCTGCACTGCGAACTGTATCTCGATCCCGTCTGGCCGGTCGAGATGCTGTTCGATCGCACGGTCCGGGCCCTGCACGATGACGGCCTCGTCCACGCCTGCGGCTGCAAGGCTGTCCAGCGTATGCCGGACCAGAGAGCTGCCCTGGATGTGGAACAGCGATTTGTGCCGTGTGTTCAGCGGCCAGAACCGGGAGGATGCCCCGCCGGCCAGCAGCACTGCTTGCATGTCGCACAGCGACGGTTCATCCTTTAAATACGTTCAACAAACAGGATTTTCACTCTATTATAATCCTGTTTTTACCGGTGGGCGGCGCTCTTTTTATTTCTCGGTTGCCACACAGGGACCATGCGCCTCGCATGCGAGACAGTGGTCAAGGACATCCTCCCGGCGGTACGCTCCCTCGTGGCGAAGGAGCTGAAGGAGGAGGGATACACGCAGACGGAGATCGCGGACGCGCTCGACCTGACACAGCCCGCAGTCTCACAGTACCTCAACGCAGCACGGGGAAGAAAGGTGCAGCGCATCCAGGAAGACCCGGACGCGTACGAGACAGTGCAACGGCTCGTGCAGCTGGTGATGGACGACGCGCCGCGGGAGGAGGTGTCGGATGCACTGTGCGATACCTGCATGGAGATCCGGGCCAGCGGCATGTTCGGCGACGTATCCGGTCCGGATGACGTTGATGGAGAATGCCTGTTGCGGGACGCCTAGCTACCGTAGCCCTCCCACCGGTCGACGGTTTTCTCACGCCGGTCCTCACTGCTCTCGACCCGGCGCGCCTGCAGCCGCCGCCACCATCCCTCAATCTGCAGCCGTAGCGGGTGCTTCCCGCCCGGCCTGTGGACATAGCCACTGTCCGGGTGGTATCCTTCTTCCTCCGGGATCAACCGGTACCCCCCGTACACAAGCCCGGCGACCGCGATCACCGCCAGCAGCTTCGCAGCTGTCGACGCCACCGCACCGAGCCGTGCCCGCGTGATCTCTCCGCTGATAGTGCTCTGTGTCTGCTCCAGCTCCTGTTCCGCCGCGGCCAGTTCCGCCGCGGCCGCGGTGTACCGTCCCTCCGACAGCAGCTGCCGGACCGTGCTGACCCGTCCGGCTGTGTCCTCGTACTGTTCCGCCGCGTCACTGCTCACATTCCATGTCTGCCGGGACTGGTTCAGTTCCGCCAGCCTGTCAACCAGCGCCTGGAAATCAGCCTGTATCTCCTGCTGTCGTGGCGGATGTGGCTGGCCGATGATCTCTGTCGTCACGGTGTCGGCGGTGGACAGCCCGTCGGCCGTGAGTGTGACGGAGTGGTTGCCGAGGGCGGAGGTGCTGTTCGGCAGGGTGACGGCCAGTTCGAACTGCTTCGTCTCCCCTGTCCCGATGCGCCGGGTGGCCGGATCGATACTTGTGTCAGCGCTGGTTTCGGCGGTAAACGACACCTGTTCCGCGACCTCTCCTGTATTGGAGACCGGAACGGTGAACGTCGTGGTGGTGCCGATCTCCTGCCGGAACACTGTGTCCTGGATATCCAGGCTGGCGTTCAATGTACTGTCCAGTGTGAAATCGGTGCCGAACCCTTCGAAATCATGCCCTGCTGCGTCCCGGGTCATCAGGAAGACGGTATAATCACCGTCCTCAAGATCGAACTGGTCGAGATCGACAACCCGACGCACCGCCTCCTGTTGCCTGTTGTACGCTCCGTTTACCGCGTTCATGCGGCCGTCCGTCACTGTCTCGTCGCCCGGTCCTTCGATCCGGAACCGTGCCCCGATGATCTGTGTCGCGGTGTCACGCGCGGTCGCCGATATCACGATACCGCCCTGCGCCGTCTCCGGATACAC
>JAXIOB010000033.1:4768-6673 GCA_034190585.1 Asbonarchaeaceae archaeon (SeqCode) | reverse complement strand
GTGGCCGGTATCGTCCCCGGCGGCAGCTTCCAGGAGCTCGAGTTCACCAACACGTCCAGCCGGTACGTGTTCGCGCAGACGCAGCAGATCGGGAACAGCATCTTCCTCCTCCCGCTGACCGAGGGCTCGAGCGACGTCATCGAGGACCGGGAGACCGCTATCAAGGGCAACCTGTTCGGCGGCGGCAACTTCCTGTCCTTCCCCGACCCGTCGTTCGCGTACGAGGTCAGCCAGGAGAAGACCGTACGCGTCTCCCTGTCCTACGACTCCATCGACCTGGACGGGCTGGAGGACACGATATCGCCCGGGGCGTACACCATCACCATCACCAACGAGGGCACCGAGAACGGTGTGACACAGGTCAACCTGACCGTGCAGTAGCCCTGCAGCCGCAGCCCCTATCCGATCGGTTCCACGACTATCCGGCTGTGCCGGAGTTCAGGGATCTTCCGCCGTCCCTTCTCCCGGTAGTCGATGACCGACATCTCGTAGAGCACGTCGAGGTCGTCCGACACCTGCCGTATGTCCCTGTCCAGCGTCCGGGCCAGCTCCCGCATCGAGGACACGTCGTCCTCCTTCAACACCCTGATGATCTCCCGCCGTTTCTCGGTCAGGAGGCGGCGGGCGTCGTCCGCACCGATCAGGTAGAAATCCGTATATCCCGCTCTGACGAGGGCGTTGGCGAACGATTCCCCGGTCTCGGCTGTCACCGGCATCGCACATCCAGATGTGCACCCAACCCTTTTATATGATGTTGTTCGACCACATCATACGTGGTTCGGTGTGCGGTCTCCGCTGGAACCAGGCCGACCGAACCGATGCCCGGACTCGACGCCTTCTCAGCGTACGACTACCTCAAAGAGAACTGGAAAGAGTTCGCCCGAAAATACGGGTAGGACTTGTGGAAGCGAACAGCATTGTAACCATTTATACGAGGCACCGCAACAGGGAGGCATGAAGGCGCAGGCCGTTTCCATCGACTTCCTGGCAGCGATGACCATCTTCATCTTCATGATCGCCGCCGGGTTCTACGTCGTCCAGACCAGCGTGGTACCGCAGACCGGGTTCATCAAGCAGGTCGAGACCGCCGCAGACACCGCGCTCACCAATTTCAGGGACGAGACCGAGTGGACCGTGTACAGGACCGCGGTACCCGTCCGGTCGCCCGCACCGCTCGACAACGAACCCGTCACCGTCCAGTACCCGTTCCCCGGCGGCATCGTCCCCAACTCGACCCTCGTCATGAGGGACGATACAGAGCTCCGGTCGCAGCACAACCTGTCCAGCAACAGAACCGTGGTCGTCACGGACCTGCGGAACGGGACCACGCGGCTCGACCTCGTCCACACGGAGAGCGGCAGCCTCGCCGACCGCAACTACTCCGCCGACCTTGTGCAGCGCGGCACGAGCGCGTGGCACGGCTCGCTGAACGTCTCCTTCACCAGCGAGGGCCTGTCCAAACTCGCGCTCGACGGTACCGACCTGCTGGAGGAGAATGCGGACCTGGCAGGCGGCGCCACGCCGACATTCGACGAGGACCTGCTCCGGGTGAACGCGTCGTACAGCAGCGGGCGGAAACACGTCCGGGTGTTCGAGGACAGCGGCCAGGTCCGCGTCACAGAACTCTTCACAGGGGAGCGGGAGTGGAAACTGAACCTGTCCAGCAGCTTCGACACCGTGTACTCGTCCGCCGAAAACGGGCTTGTCAACATCGACCAGGCCGGGGTCGGCATCTACACCGCGTCGACGGACTGGGTGGACTTCAACGACTCCTCGCAGGGCCTGTCCATCATCGCGGACGACATGTTCGTCAACATCTCCCGCACAGGCGCCAACGCAGAGGTCGACGTCCGCATCAACTTCTCCGACACCGGCGGGCGGAAGGACCTGCTGCTGTACGCCCAC
>JAXIOB010000033.1:0-4668 GCA_034190585.1 Asbonarchaeaceae archaeon (SeqCode) | reverse complement strand
GCCTCCATCGACACAATGGTGATGCGGATATGGAACTGAACCAGCGGAGCGGCCTTATCCACACCCTGGAAGCGTTGCTCGGGGCCATCCTCTTCCTCGTGCTCGTGGTCGGCGTCTCCCAGCAGGTGGACACCGGTGTCGAGACCGGGCCCGACATCGCCGTCCGCGCCGAAAACACGCTCGAAACCCTCGACCTCGGCGGCGAACTGCGGCCGCCGCTCGCCAACCAGTCCCTCGAGATGGTGCGCCGCCGGGTGGACGACAGACTGTCCGGCCTCTCCGTCGAGGTGACCGCCCGGTACCTCAACGCGACCGCGTCCACCGTCACCACCAGCGGCACGTACACCGACACATTCCCTGTCAACGCGTCCAACGCCGAGCGACAGACGCTGCGGCTGTGGTTCGACAGTGCCGCGGCACCGAACGTCTCCGTCGCCGGCACCTACGTCACCAACAACACCGTGACCGTGGACGGGTACGAACAGTACGACATCAGCGGTGTGACACAGGACGGGGACAACGAGCTGCAGATCGACGTCGCCGCGCGCTCCACAGTGAGCTACAGCGTCGACATCGTCGAACAGTACAGCACCGGGGTACCGCCCGCAGAGACCGATGTCATCTCCGTCCCGTACCCGGTCAGCGGGAGCAACGTCTCGTTCCAGCCCGTGGAGGTGTCAGTCCAGGTATGGCAGTGACACGGAACGGGCAGATGTTCCTCATCGGCACCATCCTGTTCGCGGTCCTGGTCGTGGGCACAGTCTTCCTCACCCAGACCGGCAGCATCTCGTCGTCCATCCCTGCAACACCGCAGTTCCTGCACGAGACCGGGATGGACGAGTTCCCGCGGATGGTGAACCTTGCCGCGGCAGAGAACGACTCCGCCCGCCACGTCCGCTCACGGCTCGTATCCTACATGGCGTTCCACCGGGACGTGGTGGACCGGCACGGCGCCTCCGCGGTCAGCCACGCACTCGTCACCGTCCCGAACAGCACCGGGGTGTCCGCTGTCGTCGCCAACTTCCGCGGCCAGGACATGACCGGGGTCGACGTCTCCGTGGACGGCAGCACCGCGTCCATCGGCACCATCCCCGACGGCGAGGCACGTATCCGCACCTTCACCGGGGTCCCTGAACAGTTCCGCGCCAACCTCACGTTCTCCACAGACCAGTCGTTCAACCATTCCATCGCCGCGTCACGGAACCGGATCACCGCGCTGTACCGGTTGACCGTTGACGGGGTGGACCAGACCTGGCAGGCGACCGACACCTACTGAACAAGCTCCCACACCGACACCGGCCGCCGCCGCTGGTACCGGTCCTTCCACAGGAAGCCGAACCCGAGGCCGACCGCAAGCCCGGCCAGATGCCCTGCGCTGCCGATATGGATCTGCGGCCCGAACAGCAGCTGGTACGGGCCCGCCACACCCATCACCTGTGCAGCCAGGTTCCACAGGTCGATAGCAGCGAACCCGGCGAGCGCGTGGCGGATACGGAGCGGGATGATGAAGAACGCGAGAACCGTGACCTCCGGCCGCACCACCGCGAGAAACGCGACCAGTCCAAGCAGCCCGCCGGACATGCCGAGTGCGGGGATGGCCGGGCCGAACACGATGCCGAACGATGCCAGCGCGACAGACGAGGCGATCCCGGCAGCGAACAGCACCGCCAGGAACCGTTTCGCGCCCAGCATCGATTCGAGCTGGCGGCCGAACGACCAGAGCACGATGCTGTTCACCAAGAGGTGGGCGATCCCGCCGTGCAGGAACAGCGATGTGAACAGCCGCCACGGCTGGGTGAACGCCGACACGTCCGACGGCAGTACGAACGCGTCGAAGAACCCGGGGACCGTGAACTGGAGGACGAAGGCTGCGGCCATCGCACCGAGCACCGTCATCGTGGCGCTCGCCGGCAGCACCTGTTCGATATCGACGTCGAACACGCCGCCCCCGCCGGACTGTTTCCCGACAGTGACCGTCCGCTCCGCCTTCTCCTCCTTCATAACATCGTACCCGACCTTGCCCTCCTGCCGCGACCGGTCCTTGTAGTCCCGCAACCCTTCACAGTCGTGGTTCTCCGGCAACCGGTGGGTGGAGCAGAACACGTCCTCGCAGAACTTGCAGCGGAACGGCATCGGCACCTCGTCACCGCACTTCGAACACGTGGGCATGTGTTATCGTTACTCCACCGGTTCGCCGAGCTCCTGCAAATCAGCGCCGCCGTACAGGTAGTTTCGCACCGTCTCCGCAAGGCCGTCGATCCCGACACGGACCTGGTCAGCCGTATCCCGCTCCCGCAGCGTCACCGTCCCGTCCTCGTCCGTCTCGTAGTCGACCGTGACGCACAGCGGCGTCCCCTTCGCATCGTGCCGGGCGTACCGTTTCCCGATGGACCCCGAATCGTCGTACTCCACATCGAACCGTTGCTCCCGCAACTGTTTACACAGCTCGTCCGCGGTCTCGTCCAGCCCGTCCTTCGCCATCAGCGGGAACACCCCGACGTCGACCGGGGCGACGTGCCGCGGCAGCTGTAACCGTTCCTCCTCCATGTCGAAGAAGATGTCCAGCAACGCGAACGTCGGCCGGTCCGTCCCGAACGCTATCTCCAGGATGTGCGGCGTCACCTCCTCGCCATGGTTGTCCTTGAACGACAGGTCCTCCGGTGCGTGCTCCGTATGCTGCTGCAGGTCGTAGCTGCCGCGGTCGTGCACCCCGCAGCACTCCGTCCACCCGAAACTGTCCAGCCTGACCTCGAGGTCCCATGCATCGGTCGCGTAGTGCGCCTTCTCGTCCTCCTGGTGCTCCCGGAACCGCATCCGTTCCGCCGGTATCCCGACGCTGCGGAACAGCTCCCACGCCACAGCGAGACACCACGCGTACCCCTGGCTGGACACCTCGCCCGTCTCGACCGCCTCCGCCAGCGTCATCGCCACCGGTTCACCGTCCGTCTCCTGCTCCGCCGCACTCCACAGCCGGACCTCGTCGTCCTTGACCGCGTCGTACCCGTCCCAGTCGTGCTTCATCTCCTCCGTCACGAACACCTGGCCCTCGGCCTGCGTGAACTCGCGGCCCCGCAGCACATGTTGACGCGGGGATATCTCGTTCCGGAACGCCTTCCCGATCTGGAACACCTTGATCGGCAGCTGCTTCCGGAAGAACCGCCAGTACCGTTTGAACGGGAGGTAGGTGGTCGTCGCGGTCTCCGGCCGTGCGTACGCCTCCCGGCCTGCGACCTCCGTCTTCATCATGAGATTGTAGTCCTCGATACGCTGCTCGAAGTCGCCGCCGCAGTTCGGGCACGTGATACCGTGGTCCTCGATAAACTGCAACAGTTCCTTGTCAGAGAACCCGTCCGCGACAACGTCGTGCTCCTCCTCGATAAGCTTGTCAGCACGGAAGCTGCCGTCGCACTCGCTGCAGAGGATCATCGGGTCGACGAACGTGTCCAGGTGGCCGCTCGCCTTCCACACCTCCCGCGGCATGATGATGGGTGCCTCGACCTCGTAGAACTCCTCCTGCCGGAACACGCGTTTCATCCGCCGCTCCATCTTCTCCTTCAACAGCTTGCCCATCGGCCCGTACGTGTAGAACCCTGCCAGGCTGTCGTAGATCTCCGGCTCCGGCCCCCATATAAACCCGTTACGGACCAGGTGCGCGTCCAGCGCGTCCGAAAACTCCGTGTCAGACATGGCCGGGGTTGCGCGTCCAGAATTTAAAAAGAGACAGGCAGCGGCCTGCGGAACCTGTAAATAGGAGAGACCACGCAGACAACGGTATGGACGTAGTGAACTGCGGCGACGTAGACCCCGAACTCACAGTCATCGGCGGCGTCCACGGCGACGAACCGTGCGGCCCTGAGGCCATCGAAACGACGCTTTCTAGCGGTTCCGCGCTTCCCATCGCCGCCCGGTTCATCGTGGCGAACGAGGAAGCGCTGGAGCACGGGGCGCGGTACGTGGATGCGGACCTGAACCGGGTGATGCCCGGCGATCCTGACAGCGACCTGCACGAGGTGCGGCTCGCCGCCCGGCTCCACGACGCGCTCGGCGAGGCGCCGGTAATCGACCTGCACTCCACCGAATCATTCGCAGAACCGTTCGCCACCCTTCCCGTCGTCACGCCGGCGACCGCGGAGCTTGTCCGGGCGACAGGGGTGGACCGTGCGGTCGCGTTTTCACCGCCCGGCGGCACCAGCGTCCTCGACTGCTGCACCGGGATCGGGGTCGAATGCGGGCTGCAGGGCTCCGACGATGCGGCTGCGAACGCGTATGACATCATCCAGGCCGCGCTCACAGCCCTCGGGAGTGACAGCGTGGCCAGGGGCAGGGACGACCCGGTGCTGTACCGGATGACCGGGATCGTCGAGAAGCCCGAACCGTACCGGCTGCTGGTGGACAACTTCGAACAGGTGGAGCAGGGAGAGGTGTTTGCGGAGGCTGTGGAAAGCGGAGAAGAACTCCGCGCCGGGGAACCGTTCTACCCGTTCCTGATGTCCGAGCAGGGGTACGAGGACATCCTCGGGTTCCAGGCCGAACGGGTCGGCCCGCTGTCCGACGCCGTCCACCACAGTACAGGCGTGTAACGCGGCCGCTGCAAAACTGTTTTAAAGGCCGGAGTTCCTGTCAGCGGTATGCGGAACGGTGAGTGTGTTTGGCCCCGGCACAGGTTCT
>JAXIOB010000018.1:4527-7089 GCA_034190585.1 Asbonarchaeaceae archaeon (SeqCode) | reverse complement strand
AGCAGCAGCGGGAGGTAAACGTTCTCGTAGCTCTGGAACCCTGACAGCAGCGAGTAGAACTGGAACACGAACCCGATGTTCGCAAGCCGGAAATACGCCTTCTGCCGGTCCGACAGTGTGGTCGCGTCCCGTCCCTTCACCGTAACGGTGCCGCTGGTCGGATTGTCCAGCAGCCCGACAAGGTGCATCAGTGTCGACTTGCCGGCGCCGGACGGTCCCATCATCGACACGAATTCGCCCTCTTGGACCTCGATGTCCACGCCGTTCAACGCGTTCACAGTTACTTCGCCGAGCTGGTACGTCTTCCGCAGGTCGTGTGTCTCGATCATGGTTACCGGTTCTCGATGGTGTCAATGATGCCCTGCCGTGACAGGAGGTAGGCGGGGAGGAAGCCGGCAACAACGGCCGCGCCCAGCATCCACAGGCTGCGGGTGAGAAGCAGCGAGGCAGTGACACTGGTCTTCAGTTCGCCGACCGGGGTCTGGATAGGGTTCGCGTTCAGGTAGGTGTGGATACCTATCATGAATATGTTGCCGAGCGCGATCCCGATAAGTCCGAACAGCAACGCCTCCACCACGAATATCTTCACCACGTCCACACTTTCCGCACCGATCGACCGGAGGATACCCATCTCCCGCGCCCGCTTGTTCGTGTTGATGAAGATGACCACACCGATAGAGGTGAGTGCGATGATGACGCCGACCACGGATACCACGACCACCACGATCGAAAACGTCTGCGTGAAGCTGCCGGCCACGTTCGACCGCTCGCTCCAGGTCTTGATATCGCCGCGCGTGTTCAACCGCTGTAGCTGCTGCTTTAGTGCTCCTGCACGGTCCCGGTCATCGATGATAAGGTGGACCGCCGAGGCGGACCGGTTCACCCCGAGCAACTGCTCCGCGGTGTCGAAGGAGACGAACACCTGCCTGGTCAGGCTGGAGGCGCCGGGCCGTCCGATACTTCCCTTCACCTGGAACTCCCGCTGCTGCCCGTCGACCGTCACTGTCACGGTCCGTCCAGGTTGCACCCCGAGGCCGTTTATACCGAACGACTCCTCCTCCTGCGCCAGCTCCTGCCCCAGCACGACCTTGTCCGTATCACCGCGGACAAGGAACCGGCCCTGCCGCATCCGCGACGCGTAAATACTGCTGTCCAGTGCAGAGGTGCCGACGAACTGTGCATCCACGGACTCATCGCGGAACCGGAGCGTTCCGGTGAACGACAGCCGCTCTTCCACAGTTACAACCCCGTCAAGCCGCTGTGACTTGTCCACCAGCGCGTCCGGGTTCTCTAGGAATTCGCCCTCGTCGGGCTCGATAGAGACGTGCCCGATCTGCGTCTCGATGAGGTCGGAGGTGAACGTGTTAGCGAGGCCGTCGATGAACGCTGGGAAGAACGCGAGGTTGAGGAAGGAGAACGCCAGCATCGCTATCACGATGAGAGAGATAGTCCTGTCCTCGAGAAGATCCCGTTTGGCCAGAAGCCAGATAAACCTATATTTCTGCCAGTTCATCCTGCTTCCTCGTCCGCCGCCAGTACAGCACCGCTCCCAGCACCGCGACCACAGCGATTACAATGAGCACCGGAGACGTTCCCTGCTCGTCGGCCGAGAACGTGATGGCCTCGGTGACCTGCCGCTGCGCAGCATCGTGGTACCGGACTGTCACCTCACATTGTGCCTGCTCCTCCCGTGGCGTCACCGTGAACGTTACCGGGACGTTCTCCTCATCGTCCAGCTGCCCGATGAACGCCTTCCCCGAGCTGACAGTGGCGGTCTCCCCGCAGCCCAGCTCGGCGACGATGCGCTCGGCCTCGCCCGGTCCGAGATTTTCCAGCGTTAACGTTACTGTGCCTTCCTTGCCGACGGTCGCGCCGTCCGTGTGCACGTCAGAGATAACGACGGATGCCTGTTCCAGGATATCGGCGGTCAGGGTCGCAGTGGTCGACACCGTATCGGATTCGTCCCGGTAAGTGAGGGGGAGGTCGAGGTGGTCGATGCCGTTGGAGATGTCGCTGTCCGCGGCCAGCGTCACCGGCGTCCTCACGGTTTCGCCCGGTGCTATCCGGCCCAGTGATACGGGTGAGGGCTGCAGCGCGAACATGTCGTCAGACAGTGACACGGTCGCCTGGGACGCTGTGTCGGTACCGATGTTTGTCACGGTCAACGTGGCCGTGGTGTTGTCGCCCGGCACGATATTGACGGTCGGTGACTGCACCAGCAGGTTCGGCTCCCCGTCGACCTCAAGCTCCGCGGTCTCGACCACGCCGTCGCCTGCCGGCGTCGCAAGTGTCACGTCCACCGGGTAGGTGCCCGACACCGCGTCCTCGTCCACCTTCAGCTTGACCGTCCCTGTCCGCTGGCACCCGCCGCACAGCGTGAACTGCGACCCGATCGCGTCCGTCGTCCCGATGACGCTGACACCGTCCACGGTCTCCACATCCACCGGCGCAAACGTTGTCGTCGTATCACCCTCGTTGTGTACAGTGACGTGGAGGTTGACCGTATCCCCCGGCTCCGCCGGCTGTGGCGAGAAGGATTCGATGGACACACCGGGTTCGACG
>JAXIOB010000018.1:0-4427 GCA_034190585.1 Asbonarchaeaceae archaeon (SeqCode) | reverse complement strand
GCCCACCCCGAACACGACCACATCGCTCGTGAACGCTGGCGTGGTGGAAGCAGACGGGGCGGCTGCCTTGCCGCCAGCGTCCATCGCCAGGCTCTCGGCCTGTGCGAAGTACTCCTGTCCCTGCTGCATGAACCGGTTCGCCAGCAGTCCGATACCCGCGAGGCCGGTGAGGGCCGACGACGCGACCGAGAACTTGACCTTCCGCTCCTTCCCCTCCACGATCGCACGGGCCTGCCGCGTAGCTGAATACATCACCCGCCGCCTCCCTTCTTCCTCGTCCTTCTCTACCAGCCCGGCGTCCGCCAGGGTGCCGAGGTGGCTGGCCACGGTCGACTTGCTCTTCCCGAGCTCCTCCGCAAGCTCTGTCGGTGTCCGGTCCTGCTCCAGCACCGCTGCAAGGATGCGGAGCCGGGTCGGCGATGACAGCGCCTGCACGGCCTTGAAATCCAGTTCCATTGCTACCACGGTAAGGCGGCGCTGCCTTTTTAGTATGACGGGACTGTTCGACCGCGGCCGAACAACACCCACCCCATTTATTAACCCCGTACCACCTTCGGGGTGTATGAACGTGGACGACCTGGTGAAGAACCGGTTCCTCGTTGTCGCCGTCGCACTCGCCGCGGTGCTTGTGACCGGCGTCCTTGTCCAGGGAACCGGTGTGGCGGTGTCCGGGGCCGGCGGCCAGCCGCAGGTCGAGAAGGCGGTCTATGACAGCGGTGAAGCCCGGAGCTTCGCGGCGGACACCGGTGGGGGAGAGGCAGGCGACTCTGGCGGTGACGGACGGATGCGTGTCACCCGGGTCCGGATGGATATCAACGTCCCGGACGTCCAGCAGGCGCAGACCGATATCGAGACGCTTGTCAACGACTACGACGGCTTCGTACAGGACACGTCCATACAGAAGGAGTTCGGGGACAGCGGCCGGATGGAGGTCAGGATCCCGGAGCAGAACCGTACAGTGTTCGCTGCAGCCGTCGAGGAGCGGTGGGAGGTGGACTCGCGGGACACCAGTGTCAACGACGTGACACGGCGCCACACCGAGCTCTCGCTGGAGCTGAAGAACAAGCGGCAGGAGCTCCGGCGGCTGGAGCAGCTGATGAACCGGACAGACGACGTGGAGAACCTTATCAAGATCCAGAAGCGGATGGGAGAGCTCCGTACCCGCATCCAGTTCCTTGAGAACGAGATCGCGCAGCTGGAGGAACAGGTCGAATACGCGACCGTCACCATCTCGATGGAGGAGGCGTCGGCGTTCGAATCCCGGTTCGAGCTGCGGCAGGCCGTCACCGATGCGTACCGCGGTGCGCTGGATAGTGTGAACCTGATGATCGTCGGCACAGGCTACCTGCTCCCGTTCGCGGTCCTGTTCGCGCTGCTCTACCTTGGGAAGCGGAAGTGGGAGCAGCGGTAACCCGCTCCTTTTATATCTCTCTGGGACGCCGTCCGGTCCATGTTCGACAGGCTGAAGGACTCCGTGTCACGTTTCTCGGAGGATGCGAAGCAGGCAGTGGCGGAGAAGGAGGTGACGGAGGAGGTACTGGACGACCTATTCTCCGATCTGGAGGTGGAATTGCTGCAGGACAACGTCGCGGTCGACGTTATCGATGCGTTACGCGAGGATATGGAGGACGCGCTTGTCGGGGAGTCGGTGCCGCGGCGGAAGGCAGGATCAGTCGTGCAGGAGGCGCTGGAGGAGGCTGTCCGCGACGTGGTTTCGCAGGACGGTGTCGACCTCTCCACCGTGATCGAAGAGAACCGGCCCGCGCTCGTGCTCCTGGTCGGGTTCAACGGCAGCGGCAAGACGACCACGGCCGCAAAGCTCGCCTACACGGCGCAGCAGGACGGGTACGAGCCGGTGCTCGCCGCCGGCGACACGTTCCGCTCCGCATCCATCGAACAGCTGCAGGAGCACGCCGACGACCTCGGTGTGCGGTGCATCAGCCACGAGTACGAGGCCGACCCTGCCGCGGTCATCTATGACGCGGTGGAGCATGCCGAGAACGAGGGGAAAGACGTGGTCTTTGCCGATACCGCGGGGCGGAGCCATGCGGACCGGAACCTGATGGACGAGCTGGCGAAGATCGTGGACGTGAACGACCCGGACCTGACCCTGCTGGTGGTTGATGCGCTGGTCGGGAACGATGTGCTGGAACAGGCAGCGGCGTACGAGGAGATCGGGTTCGACGGCATCGTCGTGACGAAGGCGGACGTGGACGAGACCGGTGGCGCCGCGCTCAGCATCGGGTACGCGACAGGGAAACCGGTGCTGTACCTCGGGACCGGTCAGGACTACGACGACCTCGACCAGTTCGATCCTGATGCGTTCGTAGACCAGCTCCTCGGTGGTTGAGATGCAGTGGATCGATGCCCATACCCACGTCGGTGACGATCGCGGCGGTATCGCTGCCACGGTTGAAGACCTTGAAGAGCTGCTGGATACGTATATCAGCGGTGCGGTCGTGTTCTGCATGGACGAGGTGGACGGCATCCCGGCCGGTAACCGGCGGATCCAGGAGATTGTGGCGGACGATGACCGCCTTGCCGGGCTGTTCCGTCTGGATCCGGCGGAGCACGACCCCGCCGATATCGTGGACGCGGGCTGGGCCAGCGGTGTCAAGCTCCATCCCCGCAGCCAGGACTTCACGCTGGAGGGTGTCGACCGGTACCTGGCGGTGGCGGAGGAGCACGGGCTGCCGGTGCTGGTGCACACCGGGCTGGAGGAGGGCGAGGGCTCCCACCCGTCCTCGGTGCTGGACGCGGCGGAACGCCGGCCCGATCTCAGGTTCGTCGCCGCCCATACCACGAAAGGATACTACTTCCAGTCATCGGCGTTCCAGGAGCGGATGCAGCAGCGTGACAATGTTTCCATCGAGATTTCGCTGCACTGCACTCCGCTCGGCGTGGAGGTGCTTGTCGACGACCTCGGGGCGGACCGCGTCCTGTTCGGGTCGGATGCGCCGTACGGCCACCCGCTGCCGGTGCAGAAAAACGTAGAACTCGCGGACATCCCGGACGAGGCAGGTGCGAAGGTGGCCGGGAAAAACGCTGAACGACTTTTCTTCTGAGATGATAGTATGAACGTGCAAAACCTGGCGGCGGCCGCGGACGCGTTCACCGCGAACGCATGGCTGGTCGACGGAGCGGTGCTGGTGGACGTGGGCAGCGACCCGGTCGTCCTCGACGAACTGGACGGCACCCATCTGGAGGCCGTCATCATCACGCACAGCCACCACGACCACATCGAGAACCTGCCGCAAATTGTCGACAGGTTCTCCCCCGACGTCCACGCGTTCGAACCCGGCAACCTCCCTGTGGACGCGGAGCCGCTGCAGGACGGGGAGACGGTGACGCTTGCAGGATACACGTTCGACGTGCTGCACACGCCAGGCCACCGCGACGACCACATCTGCCTCTACAGCGATATGGAGAACGTGCTGTTCGCCGGCGACCTGGTGTTCCCTGGCGGCGAGTTCGGCAGGACAGACCTTGACCAGGGCGACAGGGACCGGCTTATCAGGAGCATCGAGAGAATCGTGGATCTGGACGTCGACGAACTGTACACGGGCCACGGCCCTGCCGCGACGGACAGGGTCTCGGAGCAACTGGCGGACAGTCTCGCTGCGGCGCGGGAACGCGAACCGAAGTACTCATAAGGCGCCTTCCATCTCCAGCAACGCCCGTTTTACATCTTCCCCGTGCTTGTACCCGCCCAGCCCGTCCTCCGCGACGACGCGGTGGCAGGGGATGATGATCGGGACCGGGTTGTCCGCGCAGACCTGCGCCACCGCCCGGACCGCCCCCTCGTTGCCGAACGCCTCGGCCACCTCCCCGTACGTCCGGGTCTCGCCGTACGGGATCTCCCGGATTTCCTCCAGGATTTTCCGGTTGAACGGGGACAGGTCCTGCAGATCGACCTCGTGGTCGAACACGACCGGTTCACCCTGCAGGTACTGTTCCAGCGCTGCCTCGACGTTTCCCTCCACCCGGTCAACATCGATTTTCACCTTCCCATCATTGATCTCGACTTCCATCTACATCTCCTCCAGGGGGTCGATCCCCAGCAGGTTCAGGCCCTGGTCGGTGACGTCGCGGAATAGCTCCACAAGTTCCAGCCTGCGCTGCACCGCCGTGTCCGTCTCCGCGTCCAGCACGCGTTTGCTGTGGTAAAAGGCGTTGAACGTTTCGCTGAGGCGGGACAGGTAGTTAGCGAGCTTGGCCGGTTCCCGCTGCCGCGCTGCCTGTTCCACGAGTTCCGGAAACGCGGCGAGCTGTTTTACCAGTCGGTGTTCCGCATCTTCCACCTCGCCGGTTATCGTCCTCTCCTGTTCTGCGTCCTCAAGGATGCTCTTCGCCCGGGTGTTCGCATACTGCAGGTACGGGCCGGAGTCGCCCTCGAACGACAGGACCCGGTCCCAGTCGAACTCGAT
>JAXIOB010000030.1:0-7788 GCA_034190585.1 Asbonarchaeaceae archaeon (SeqCode) | reverse complement strand
GAGATCGAGCCGAGCCCTGGTTCGACGATGGAGGAGACGTTCGAGAACAAGATAACCGCGACGCTCCGGGAGATCTCGACCGATGTGGAGGACATGGTCCGGGAGGACATCCCGGAGAACGAGGCACGGGTCATGGCAGAATCCGGTGCCCGTGGCTCCCTGACCAATATCGCGGTCATGTCCGGCCTGCTCGGGCAGGAGACCAGCCGTGGCGAACGGATCAACAGGGGATACAAGAACCGGACGCTATCCCATTTCAAGCCTGGCGACAAAAGCGCCGCCGCGAAAGGGTTCGTGTCCTCGTCCATCTACGACGGGATGAACCCTGTGGAGATGTTCTACGAGATCATGTCCGGCCGCGAAGGGCTGATGGACCAGTCGCTGCGGACGCGGACATCGGGATACATGTACCGACGGGTATCGAACGCGATCCAGGACCTGACCGTTGACTACGACTTCACGATCAGGGACGCGGAAAACACGGTCATCCAGTTCACACCGGGCGAAGACGGGATCGACCCGCAGAAATCGGACCGGGGAGAACTGGTGTAAGGTGGTACGATGACAGCGCAGCTACCAGACAAATACAGGGGCCGGGACGACGAGGACGAACTACGGGAACGGTTCGAGGAGATGCGGTTCGAGCCCGGCGAGGCTGTCGGCGTGGTCGGCGCGCAGTCCATCGCGGAGCCGGCGACGCAGATGACGATGGAGACGTACCACAAGGCTGGAGCGGCACGTGTATCTATCACGCTCGGCCTGCCGCGGCTGATCGAGATCCTCGACGCCCGGAAGAACCCGAAGACCCCTATCATGGACGTCTACCTTGAAGAAGGGCGGAGGACGGAGGAGGACGCACGAGAGATCGCGGCCGAAATCCAGGAAGTCACGTTCGAGGACGTCGTCGAGGAGGACAGTTTCAATATCGCGCGGCTGGAGCTCGAGTTCACCATCGACGAATCGGTGCTGGATGATTTCCGGATCGATATCGATGAGATCGTCGAATCGGTGAAGGAGAACACGACCAGTACAGTGGTCGAACGGGACGGGAACACTCTCACCGCGTACCCGGACGCGGAGGACTACGACCTGACAGACTTGCAGGAAGTGAAGAAGAAGGCGATGGGGATCCGGTTGAAAGGTATGAAAGGGATCGACCACGTCGTCATCCTGGAGGAGGACGGCGAGTGGCGGATCCAGACCGCCGGTGTGAACCTGCGGAAGGTGATGAAGCTGGACGGGGTGGACACCACCCGGACGACGACCAACGACTTCTTCGAGACGAAAAAGGTGCTCGGTATCGAGGCCGCGCGGAAGATGATCCTCCGCGAGCTGCAGAACACGCTGGACGAACAGGGGATGAACGTCGACGTCCGGTGGCTGCTGATGATCGCTGACACGATGACGAAGCGCGGCGAGATTCAAGGCACCACGAGGTACGGTCTTGTCGGCGCCAAGCACTCGGTGCTTGCACGGTCCGCGTTCGAGGAGACGAAAAGCCACCTGACCGGCGCCGCACTGAAAGGCGAGACGGACCCGCTGGAATCGGTGGTGGAGAACATCATCGTCGGCCAGCAGATCCCGGTCGGCACCGGCAGCGTTGACCTGAAGGCCGCGCCGGCGGATACAGAACCGGTCGAGGAGCCGTCTATCCCGATAGACGTGGAAGAACAGCAGCCTGACCGGTTCGACTACGAGGGGCTTGTGGAGAAGAACGTCGACGAGATAAAGGAGACGGTGGAGGCGGGAGCCGATGCGGCGAAGGTGATGGCTGCCGAGATCCGTGACCGGGACCGTGTCACACTGGTCGACTGGCTTGCCGAGCGCGTCGACGTCGACGACGAATACGAGGAGCTCGTGGAGGAGAACGTGGGCGACGTGAAAGACGCGGTCAGGGAGGACGGGACGGACGTGCCGCAGGTGCTGGCGGCGGAGAAGCAGGGCAAGGAGCGGTCCACACTGGTCGACTGGCTTGAAGGCCGGATCAGAAGTGACGGTGAGGCGTGATGGGAGTCGAGGACGACATACAGGGCGCGGCGGAGGACGATTCTATCGTTATCGGGACAGAGGAGACGGTGAAGCACATCGAGACGCTGGACCGGGTAGTAGTGGCGTCGAACGCGCCGGACGACGTCGTCGAGGCGGTTGCGAGGGCGGCCGACGGGACGGACGTTGCCGTGGTACAGGCCGACGCGGACAACCACGAGCTCGGCGCGTTATGTATGGAGCCGTTCGCTGCGAGTGTCGTTGGCATCGAGTGAGTCGCGATGAGCATCACATTTGACTCGGATACCATACGGAAAATCAACGTCTTTGAGGAGGTGACAGGCGTGGAGGTCCGGGACTGCATCATCAACGAGAACTCGGCGCACTTCGTCGTGCCGGACGACAAGGTCGGGATGGCGGTCGGGAAGGGCGGCAGCACCATCGAGAAGGTCCAGGACAACCTTGACATGGACGTCCGGGTGTACGGCGACGCGGACGATATCGCGGAATTCGTTAACAACCTGGTCCCGGCGGATATCAACAGTGTCGACGTCGAGGAAAGCAGCGGCGAAGAGACAGCTATCATCCATGTAGACGGCGATCAACGCTCCCGCGTGGTGGGCCGCGGCGGCGAGACCATCGACATCGTGGAACGGTTCCTGCAGAAGGAGTTCGACGTGGACAGTGTCCGGGTCGAGTAGCCACTTCTTTATAAATCTAAACGTTTCGTTCCCGTGCACGCATGGGACTGTACAGCGCACGGAAGCTGCGGAAGAAACGGCAGCAGTACCGCTGGAACGACAAGGACTACAAGCGGCGGATGCTGAAACTGAAGCAGAAGGCGGACCCGCTGGAGGGCAGTCCGCAGGGCCGCGGTATCGTGCTGGAGAAACGTGTTATCGAGGCGAAGCAGCCGAACTCCGCGCTGCGGAAGTGTGTGCGTGTGCAGATCCTGAAGAACGGGAAACAGCTGACAGCGTTCGTCCCGGGCGACGAGGCTATCGAACACATCGACGAGCACGACGAGGTCGTGGTCGAGGGCATCGGTGGCGCGACCGGCGGGCCGAAAGGCGACCTCCCGACGGTACGGTACCAGGTCGTCAAGGTCAACGGCGTGTCGCTCGAGGAGCTTGTGGCCGGGAACAAGGAGAAGCCAACGAGGTAGTGGTTCTATGAGCGAAATACAGTTATTCGACCGGTGGGACGCGGACGAAGCGGAGGTCCACGACGCCGGGCTGGAACGGTATATCAATACGGAGAACATCATGGCGCCGCGGTCCAAGGGCCGGCACGCCGACCAGCAGTTCTACCGCGGCGATGTCCAGATCGTTGAACGGGTTCTGAACCGGATGTACGTCGCCGGGCACAAGGGGAAGAAGCACGCGGTCACGTCCGGCCACAACGTCGGCAAGTCCGAAAAGCTGTGGAACCTTCTGAAGGACGCGTTCGACATCATCGAGGACGAGACCGGCGAGAACCCTGTACAGGTCCTGGTGACGGCGATCGAGAACTCGGCACCGACGGAAGAAGTCGTGTCGTACCAGCGCGGCGGTGTGATGGCGCGGAAAGCAGTGACCGTGTCGCCGCAGCGGCGCGTCGACCTCGCGGTCCGGATGCTCATCCAGGGTGCGTACGAGGACCGGCTCGCGGAGTCCGGCGACGCCGACCAGGCGATCGCGGAGGAGATCATCGGCGCGTACGAGAACGACTCCTCTATCCGCGCGGTCCGCGAGAAGGAGCGCAGGGAGAAGGAAGCGGAAGGTGCGCGGTAACCTGTTCTACGCCATTATCAACGGAAGCAAGCCTATAGCAGTTCCTATCACAACAATTGTCCCATATCCGACCATGCTTCCAAGAGACCAGAATTCAGGGAACCTTCGATGGATATACACGGCGGCTGCCACCGGCGTCAGAAGACCGATAAGCAGGCCTGAAATAAGGAGGGGGAGGGAGAAGCCAGCAGGGCCAGCCATCTCAAGGGTTGGCCCGACGGTACTATAAACCGAGGCGACACCGATAGAAGCAGAAAGTATTACATATTCTCCGATGACTGCCAACACGAGGATTCTACCGGGGGAAAAAATCTTCACCATACCAACAATCTCCCTCTCCCCTGTTTTAAATCCCCTCCATAGGAAGACATGTATCGCGTTTATGAAGCATCGACAGAGCCCATGACTAACCCCTATTCTGGCGGCTCTATATAGATTTCACCGCATCAAATCAGCGACCTTCAATGCTCTCACTGTTTCCCTCACGTCGTCCACCCGGACAATGCCACCTCTCTGTACCCGGCCACGACGTTCGCCGCGACCGACACCTCCAGCCGTTCCTGTTCTTCTAGGCCGAACTGGTGGCCGAAGAACAACTTGCGGGAGCACCCGAGCATGACCGGGTAACTAAGACCCGTGAACGCGTCGATATTCCACAGGCTGTCACGGTCGCCGTCGTAGAGGGAGTCCGGCGCGTATTCAGCACGCCCATGACAACGGTCTGGCAGTTCGATGCAGGCGCAGCCCTGACACAGTTATTTAAAACTTGCAAAAACTCTCTGGCTTATTCTAGGTGTTAAGACGTGGCAGACAAGGAATTAGAGGCGATACAGGAAGTCATCGGCAGCCCTGACCAGATCCGGAACATGGGTATCGTGGCGCACATCGACCACGGGAAGACCACGCTCTCCGACTCGCTGCTGGCGCGTGCGGGAAAGATCTCTGACGAACTGGCCGGCGAGCAGCTATTCATGGACTACGACGACCAGGAGCAGGAGCGCGGCATCACTATCTACTCCGCGAACATCTCCATGGTGCACGAGTACGAGGGCGACCAGGTGCTCATCAACCTGATCGACACGCCGGGCCACGTCGACTTCGGCGGCGACGTGACACGGGCGATGCGTGCGGTGGACGGCGCTCTTGTCGTGGTGGACGCGGTCGACGGCGTGATGCCGCAGACCGAAGCAGTATTGCGGCAGGCGCTGGAGGAGCGTGTGAAGCCTGTGCTGTTCATCAACAAGGTCGACCGGCTTATCAACGAGCTGGAACTCAGTCCGGAGGAGATGCAGAACCGGTTCGTGACCATCATCTCCGAGGTCAACAAGCTTATCAAGAAGATCGCTCCGGAGGAGATCGCCGAGAAGTGGACGGTCTCAGTCGACGAAGGGACTGTGGCGTTCGGCTCCGCGCTGTACAACTGGGCGACGTCCCGCCCGTTCATGGACGAGCACGACGTGGACTTCCAGCGCATCTACGAACTGATGGAGGACGAGGACCAGGAGGCGCTGGCGGAGGAGGCACCGGTGGAGGAAGTGGTGCTCAACATGGTCGTGGACCACCTGCCGAACCCGGAAGAAGCGCAGGAGTACCGCATCCCACAGATATGGAACGGCGATACCGATTCAGAGGTGGGGCGGGCGATGCTGAAGAGCGACGCTGACGGCGACCTTGTGTGCGTGGTGACGAATGTGGAGAGCGATCCGCACGCCGGCACCATCTCCACCGCCCGCATCTTCTCGGGGACGGTGCACGAGGGTGACGAGCTGTACGGCGTCGGCTCCAAGTCGAACCAGACCGCGCAGCAGGTCGGTATCTACTCCGGCCCCCGCAAACTGTCTATCGACGAGGTCCCGTCTGGCAACATCGTCGCGCTGACCGGTGTGGACTACGGCGCCGGCGAGACGGTCGTCGCGGAGGGCATGGAGCTGGAGCCGTTCGAGCAGATCGAGCACATCTTCGAGCCGGTCGTCACGAAGTCGCTGGAGCCGCGGAAGACGTCCGACCTGCCGGACCTTATCGAGGCGTTGCGGAAGCGCGCCAAGGAGGACAACACCATCCAGATATCTATCGACGAGGAGACCGGGGAGACACTGGTCTCGGGGCTCGGAGAGCTGCATATCGAGGCGAAGGTGGAACGGTACCTGCAGGAGCAGGGTATCGAGATCGATGTCTCCGAGCCGATCGTGGTATACCGGGAGTCAATCCAGGAGGCATCGGAGGAGTTCGAGGGCAAGTCGCCGAACCGGCACAACAAGTTCTACCTGTCCGTCGAACCCCTGGAGGAAGAGGTGTACGAGAACCTGATGGAGAGCGAATTGCCGGAGGGCCGTGTCCGGGACCAGGACGAGCAGGAGGTCCGGGACGCGTTGACCGGGTGGGGGATGGACAAGGAGGAGGCAGAGAACGCGGACCACATCTACAAGGGCAACGTCTTCCTGGACATGAGCCGTGGTGTACAGTACCTGAACGAGGTCCGGGAACTGGTGCACGACTCGTTCAAGGAGATCGTGGACGAGGGCCCGCTGGCGGACGAACCGTGCATCCGGCTCAAGGTGAAGATCCACGACGCCTCCCTGCACGAGGACGCGGTGCACCGCGGCCCTGCCCAGGTGATGCCCGCTGTCAAGGAGTCCATCGTCAAGGGGATGCTGGACGGTGACACCACGCTGTACGAGCCGAAGCAGGTTATCCGGATCGATACGCCGTCAGAGGAGATGGGCGGAGCGATGAACGAAGTATCGAACCGTAGAGGCGATATCCTGGAGATGGACGAGGAGGAGGACGACTCCATCATCAAGGCCAAGATACCGGTCGCGGAGATGTTCGGGTTCGAGGCAGACCTGAAATCTGCTACCGCAGGAAAGGGCTTCTACTCGCTCATCGACCAGGTGTTCGAGCCGCTGCCGCAGAACCTGCAGGAGGAGACCATCCTCGACATCCGCGAACGCAAGGGCATGAAGCAGGAGCTCCCGAGCATGGGCGGATAGCTGCAAGGGGATATCCTATGCGCGACCGGATCAACGCTGTTCTCTTTATACTTGTCGCCGGTGTTATCCTCTCCCTCAGTCTGGCGAAACTGCCCGCGGCCGCACCCGGCGCGCCGGCATCCGGGACGTACCAGTTCGGCCACTTCTTCCTGTATTTCCTGCTGGCCGGCGCCCTCCTGCTGTATTTCCATGAGACGCCGCGCGGTCGTGTCGAGGCCGTTCTCGCGGCCGGCGGGTTCGGACTGGCTATCGAAATCGTCCAGCTCCTGCTGCCGTTCCGCACCTTCTCGCCGGCCGACATCGTGGTCAATTTCCTCGGTGCTGCGCTGGTTCTGCTGGACCACGAGTCAACAGCGGTCAGGGCGATCATCCGTGCCGAAGACCGGATTATCGAACGGTATCTGCTCTAGTCGTGGACCGCATCCTCGTCCGGGAACAGGTACTCGTGGACATGGGAATGGTGCAAGCGCCACTTCCGTTCCCTGACCTCCTCCCGCGGGATGAACACCGGTTCACCTTCCCACGACCCGTCCTGTTCACCGCCGACGATCTCGGCCTCGAAGAAGAAATGGATGCCCGGGTTGCCGCGGGCGTCGCTCCGGATGTCCAGCAGGTTGCCGAGTTCCACGTCGAATCCTGTCTCCTCCTTCACCTCCCGCTTCCCGGCCTCCTTCGGTAGCTCGCCTGCTTTGACAAGTCCGCCCGGCAGTTCGTGGTGGCCGTCAACATCGAGCGCAAGCACCCCGCGGTCCTCCTCCACCAGGACTGCGACACTGGTCGGCGGCCAGAACACGCGGCCGACGGTATGGGAGAGGACGTTCTCGACGATATCCCGGGCAGTGAGCAGCAGCGACATACCGCAGCAGTGGCGTCTCGCCGTATTAAAAACTGTCTGCACCGGCTCACCACCCCACCGTTCCCTTTTTAAATGTTACAGGGGAATGCTGGGCTGCAACGTATTCAGGTGCATAAAATGGCAGATAATCCCCACATCAACCTGGTTTCCATCGGACACGTGGATCACGGAAAGTCAACGATGA
>JAXIOB010000009.1:0-7861 GCA_034190585.1 Asbonarchaeaceae archaeon (SeqCode) | reverse complement strand
TCCTTGATCGACTGAAAACTCTGATTTCAGGAGTAACCAATTGGACCGGCGGGGATTTGAACCCCGGGCCTCTCCCTGTTCCGTTCGAAAATCCTCGCGGATTTTCTCCAGCCGCCATCTCTCCCAAGGAGGTCGAGAAGCCGGCTTGCGAAGGGAGCGTTCTGCCAGGCTGAACTACCGGCCCGTCCGGGTTGACACGGTCGCCCAGATATTTTTAACAGTGACCGGTCTCTCGGTCGATGATGCCGCAGCCCCGCTATCCCGGCGACCTTCCACGCCACCTCGAGTCCTACTACGACCAATTGACATCGCCGGGACGGACCAACCACGCGGTCGCGGAGGAGGTGGATAAGACCGGCCGCCTCCCGGAGAACGGCCGGGACTGCCTGCTGTGTGAGGTGCCGTCCGGGGTCGATGTCCTGTACGCGGACGACAACTGCTATGTCGTGGAGCTGGAGGAGATGAAAGGCCACGACGTCAGGACGTTGGTGGCGTCGACGGACCACGGCCGCCCACCGTCCGACCCGTCATTGTACCGGGATCGCCTCCTCCAGGAGACTGCTCCCCTCGTTACCGCGGAGCAGAAGCAGTACGCCGGCGTATACGCACGGCACGGAACGTTCAGCGGCCACTACCATATCGTCGGGTTCGACCTGTGCGGTGACGACCTTCCCGGGATTCATGATGCGGCGCTGTACCGGGTGGACGGCGGAACGTACGATCCGGACCCGGTGTGGATACGGCCGGAGAGCGAACGCACCGCAACCGGCGAGATACTGCTGTACAACGGCCAGGACTAGAACGTGTGCCGGCAGAGAGGGCGAGGGCCGGGATTTGAACCCGGGGCGGGAGCGCCACAGGCTCCTAGTTGTAGCCACCTATCAGGTCTAAGCCACTAACCTACCCTCGCCACGGAGCATGAAGCGGACGCGGAGGCTTTTAAAGGGTTATTCTGTCTCCTCGTCGACCCAGGAACGGTATGCCTCGTTCGCGGAGACCTCGATCTCCAGGATTTCCGGGACGTCGTACGGATGCTCCTCCTCGAGCCGTTCCACCACTGCCTCGCTGTTCCTGTCCGATGTCTTGAGGAACGCCCCTACCTCGCCGTCCCGCTCCTGCTCATCGTCCCACCAGTACACGGAACCGACGGGAAACGTGTTGACACAGGCTATCAGGCGTTCATCCAGGAGCTGCTGGGTGATCTCGTCCATGACGTCCCTGTCCGGGAACGTCACGTAATAGAGCTGCATAGTATGCCTCTGGTGGCCGGATTATTTTAGTGCTGTGGTGGCCACGACGGCGTCACGTTTATATCATACCAGCCGACAGTTCCACCTATGCATAATCGTGCCGGGGCATTCACCCTGCAGAAGGTGGTTGCGATAGTTATCCTGGTTATTTTGGCGCTCGCCATCACAGGTGCTCTGGTGCCGTTTCTATCCAACTGGTGGAACACGGTCAGCCAGCCCACCCAGGCGCGGGGAACGGATATAGAGCAGAGCGGCACGGTGCAGACCGATAACGGTTCCGGGGCGTTGCTGGACGGGGTCGAATCGCCGACCGGGTCGGGAGGCTCGCAGGGCGGCAGTACAGGGGCGGCGTACGACTACGAGACCGTCCAGCTCTGCGGGAGCCGTACGACTGTTAGGACCTGGAAACATGTGAATATATCGGACGAATCTGTCCGCGCGCAGGGCATCAAACGGACAACCAAGAGTTGCGAAATCGGGATGGACAGCGTGGGGATGGGAGAAGCGGTTATCGTTTCGATAAAGTGCGGGGACGAGTCCGTCACCCGTCGACTGACCGCCCTCCCCCTCTCGGGCGGTGGTGACACCGTCTCGTTCGCCGCCTCGGTCCGTGAGAGCCCTGTTAAACTCGGTTCGATGCGGAGCTCGCTCCTGCAAACTATACAGGACGCTGTCAAAAAGGACGAACTCGCCAGCAATCTCGATATCTGCGCCAACGAGGAGCCGGAGATAACAGGGATAGCGGACATCAGCCAGTCCGGCTGGACGGCGTTGAAGGACGGGATAACCTGTTCAGCCTCTGTCGGGGCGGAGATCTACGCGAGCAGCTGCAAGAAGCGGTTACAGGACGGGTCCCCGGCCAACGCCGAAACAAAGGTTTCCTGCAACCGGAACGAGATCATGAACTGCGCCGCGATAGGGGACGCGGGGACTGTCTGTTGCCAGACAGATGTGACATCCGCATCCTGTTCGCCTGCCGATAGCTGCGAGAAGCAGTACATCGGCGGCAACCCGACACAGCACATCGATTAACCTCCCAGTTTCTGGTCTGTATGCGGGGGCGGGATTCGGACGCGGCAACTGCGTTGCCTTGGTTCGAATCAGGCTGGAAGAGGGGCGTAGCCCCTCCGCGCTCCCAATTGCCGCGGCAATTGCGGGGGGTCGGATTCGAACCGACGAACCCCTGCGGGACAGGATCTTGAGTCCTGCGCCGTTGGCCACTTGGCTACCCCCGCCTCAACAACCTGTGCGTATCCATGCTTTTAAGACGGCTAGACGATAATCTGCGCCAGGTAGCCGGCGCCGAGGTAGGAGGCGATAGAACTTCCGACGTTGACGAGCATGAACACCAGTACAAGGTTCAACGCGGTGTTCGACCAGAACGCGTCAAGGCTTGCGACGTCCCCGACAGCTTCCAGGTCCTTCACCTGCGGCGGGTCGAACCGTGCCTCGACGTACGCGGCCACAAGGCCTGACGGCAGCGCCGGGTTGATGGAGGTGAACGGGGCTGCAAGGAACGACGCCAGGACGGTGGCGGGGTGGGACCGCGCCACGACCGCGCCCGCAGCTGCAAGCACACCGTTCAACAGGAACCAGACCGCGAACGCCTGCGACCCGGCAGCGACCCCGACAAACAGGAATATATAGGCCAGCATTCCGACGATGAGCGCAGGCACGCCGTACTTGAACACAGGGATGATCGGAAATCCGCGCCCGCCGGTCTCGGATGTCGTACGGGGGACAGGGTGCTGTGCGGTGAGCGCCTGTTTGATACCGTCCACGTGTGCCGCGCCGACGACGGCTACAACCGTGTCCGCATCGATCTGCCGCAGCTGCTCCGCCATATAGACGTCGCGTTCGTCGATGAACGCGTGCTTGATACCGGGATACGCAGCACCCAGCTCATCGACGGCAGCGGTCAGTACATCCTGCTCCTTCAGCTCCTCGATATCCTCTTCAGAGATGGTTCCACCGCTGAACATGGAAAGCACCAGTTCGGTGAACAGCCGTCCTTTCTCCCACACCGTCAGTGTATCGAGTGCAGACCGGAGCGTGGCGCCGATATCCCGGTCGATCATCGTAACCGGGACGCCTGCGGTATCCGCGGCGTTGACCGCGGCGAGCATGTCCGCACCCGGATCCATATCCAGATGGTCGCCCAGCTTCCGCTGGTACACGGAGAGGAGCACGTTCGCCAGCAGCATCGCTCCTTTCCCTTCTTTCAGTGCCTGTGAGACGTCCATCTCCGCCCAGCCGAGGTCGTTGACCAGTGCCTCGAACCGGTCCTGGTCGAGTTCGACTGCAACGGTGTCAGGCTCTTCTTCCCGGATAACACTGTTCACTTCACCCACACTCTCGTCGGAGACGTGGGCGGTCCCCAGAAGGACGATATCTGTCCCGTCGACAGTGATGCGTTCCTGCACGCAGCCACGTTGGAACGGGAGGTTTAACAAAGAAGAGGAAAAGGGTTAGCAGGTCTGGGCTAGCTTCCTCGCCCGCACCTTGTCCACAGGATGCGACTCGCGACGTTCTCCCGTGTGTTTTACTGGCCGCTTACAGCCCGTCTTGAAGCCTTGAATCAGCGACAGGTGTCGGACTGCTCTACACCTTGAGACAGGATCGACCTCTTGCCCCCTTGTACAGGACCGGGGAGAGAATCTTTAAGAACGTGGCTGACCGCGGTCAGTACTCCGTATACCCGGCCGTGTCCAGGTAGTTGTGGGCCACGGTGATGGCGTGGTCGGTGTGAAGCGTCTCCGGCCCCAGCGACACCTTCTCGGCGCCGTACTTGTCCAGCAGCTGCTGTTCGGGGTCTGTGAATGGCCGGTGGTCTGACAGCACGAACGTCGCGTCCTGTCCCGGCGCCGCGTCCGTTACCGGTGTCCCGTCTCCCCGCAGCTGGAACAGCTGCCCAGCACCTTCCAGCACCGGTTCCAGGCCGTGCGTCTTCGTCGCCACGCCGTCCGGCAGCGACCCGCGACCGTCCAGCCGCTGCAACGCTTTCCGTATCACACCGGCGATACTCCGTTCGTCCGGGTTCAACCCGCCGATGTCGTCGCCGCGGAACTGGACCGTGGCCTCGTCCTGCAGCACCAGCGACACGGTCGTACCGGTACGGATGCGGTGCGACTGCAGCAGCGCCGCGTTGACACTCCGCGCCAGCAGGTCCAGCCGGCCCTGCGTTAAATCGTCGAGCGAGAAATCTGCGTCGGTCGGTGGATCGTGCCCGAGAACGATGAACTGCGGCATGAGTGCCCCGACGGGGATTTGAACCCCGGTCTTCGGCTGTCTTCGCGAAAATCCTGACGGATTTTCTTCGCCCGCCATCTCTCCCTTGCGGTCGAGAAGCCGGACGTGCCTCACATCTCCCGTGCGGGAGAAGCTCGGTCTCGAAAGGCCGAGATGATTGGCCAGACTACACTATCGGGGCGTTCTCTGCAGGTGCGCGGACTGTAGAAATTTAAAAGCATCAGACGCTGCGGCATGGGATGACGAGGCGGGGTGGTCGTCCAGCTCCTCGCAGAGGTGGTGGGCGGAGAAAATGCCTAAGGAATTTTCGCAACCCCGCCGGAGCGCAGCGACGGCGGGGTGGTGTAGTGGTATCATTGGACGCTGGGGGCGTTCAGACCCGGGTTCGATTCCCGGCCCTGCCATGTGATGACGGCCGCAACAACGGCATCGCTCCAGGGAGAACTCCGGCATCTGGACAGCGTCCTTGCCGAGGTAGCAGAGTACAACGGTGACAGGGCACGGGAGTACCTGGAGAACAGGCGACAGGAAGCGGCAGACGCCGCAGAGTACGAGCTCTCGGAACATCCGGAGGGGAACTATTTCGAGAAACTCTGCAGGGGTGTTGAACTGGCAGTACGCCGCACCGAGAGTATCGACGAGTTCGCCGACTGGTACGCTGATTATGCCAGGGATTTCACCGACGAGAAAGGAGGCGATGCGAAAGAAGCTGTCAGCCGGATAACGGCTCTGCTAGAGCCCGGATCCGACTGATTATTCCTTTTTGAACGCTGCAACGTCGTCCAGGATGTCGACGTGGGTGAGGAACACGGTCCGGCAGCAGTACCGTTCCAGGCCGAGGTCGTCAAGCACCGCTTCTGGATCCTCGCCACCTTCTTTTGCACGATCCTCGAACTCCTCCCAGCTGTCCGCCAGTACTTTGCCGCAGGTGAAACACCGCGTTGGAACAATCATGTTATCGATAGCTCTTCTGCTGCTTGTGCCGCGCCCCTTTACTGGACTGCGACGGTTTCCGCGTTTCCGTCCGGCGGAAGTCCTCCACCAGCATATACCGGTCGTATTCCTGCATCCGCTCCTCCAGCTCATCATCGTCCGCATACTCGACCAGTGCGCGGGCGATCGCCATCCGCGCGGCCTCGGCCTGCCCCATCTTCCCGCCGCCGTTGACATTGACGTCGATATCGACCTCGTCAACGATGCCGCCGGCGATCCGCAGCGGCTCTTTCATACGCAGTGCGGCCATCTCCGAGAACCGGTCCAGCGGCTTCCTGTTGACGCGGACAGTACCGTCGCCGTCGTCGAGGGTGGCGCGTGCCTTCGCCGTCTTCCGCCGTCCGATCGTGTTCACAGTCATTGTCAGATATTCTCCGCGACGTCCTGCACCGTCACATGCTCGCGGCCCTGGAGCTCTGCCGCCGTTTTCACATCGATATCCACGGTTTCCCGGTCCTCTGGATTTCCGCTGTACGCGGTCAACCTCTTAAAGGCTTCTCTCCCGTCGTTCCCGTCCGGCAGCATCCCTCTCACCGTCCGTTTCACGATACGTTCCGGCGCTGCAGGGAAGGTCGGTCCGCTCTCCTTGCTTCCTGCCTCCCGCTTCTCCCGGTACCGCCCGTACACCTCCTCGGGCGTTCCGGAGATAACAGCCTCCTCCGCGTTCACGATATAGACTTCCTCCCCGTTTTTCAGGCGTTCTGCGACGTCTGAAGCCAGTCGTCCGAGGATTCTTCCGTCGGCATCGATAACATCAGCCAAGAAGGACCACCCCGTCGCCGCCCGGACGCTCATCCACCAGCGCGTCGATATACATAGCCTCCCCTGCACCATTTACGTCTTCCATCGAACTACCTGTGAATTTGAACGCTGCAACCGTGACATTTGACGTCAGACGGCCGTCCCCGGTGACGACGCCTGGAACCACCACGGTGTCGCCGTCGTCCGCATTGCGTTCGATGGTGGACAGGTCGACCTCCCGCATCTGCCGTGTCGGTCCGCGCAGCTCGTCGGCCACACGCGCCCATACCGCGGCATCGTTGCGTCTCGCTGCTTCCTCGCATCGCTGGACGGTTTCTTCCAGCACCGGGTTCGTCTTCTGCTCCATGTCTGCCATCGTGTTCACCGTTATCCGCTTCGGCCTGAACAGTGCGGGGGGTCGGATTTGAACCGACGAAAGGTCTGCACCTACAGGATTTCGAAAACCTGGCGGTTTTCTCCGTCGCATCGTTCACAAGGAACGATGCTCGAACAGGTTTCTCCGGAGAGAAACCTGTGTTCCCCGTCCTCCTGACGGAGGACTTGAGGTTCTTAAGTCCTGCCCCGTTGGCCGGGCTTGGGTACCCCCGCGTGTGTTTGCATGCGGCCTTGGAAGTTATAAGCTCCCGTCGACCGCGTCCTCGAACGCGTCCAGCCCCGCCTCAAGTTCCTGGACCGCGTGCTGGACGATTGTACGGGGGGTAAGCCCTGACACGCTTTCCACCTCGACGTGGAACGTGTCGTCCTCGTATGAATACGATGCGTTCGCCGCCTGCCATTTCGCGTGGGCCTGCCCGGTCCCGAGCTGTGCCGTCATCTCCAGGTCCAGTTCGCCGTCCTCCTGCAGCTCCACGACCACTGTCTCCGGGTTCGCGGGCTCGACATCCTCTGCCGGAACCGAGATATCGGCCGCGGTCACGGTCGCCGGTCCCTCGGCCTGCAGCGCCATCGACACCTGGCACTTCGGACAGCCATCCTCGCAGTCACATTCTGACGGGAGTTCGTGCTGTTCCGGGTCGAAATGCCACGGAACCATCCCCAGCCGGTGCGCCAGGATCTCGTCGAACAGGCCGGAGTTGTTCCGTGTCACCGCTACGTCCTCGATCGCGAGCGTCGGTATGCCGCCGATCATCGTCCGTCGCAGGGCGTTCGCCAGCTCGACAGACGCGTCCTCCAGTTCGAATTCAACCGTGTTATCGCTCTCCGCCGTGATTGTTACATTCATGATGGTACACCTACAGCCGCCGGCCCCGCTTCCCGCCTTTCTCCCGTGTCGAATCGTGCGGCACCGGTGTCACGTCCTCGATCTCGCCGACCTCCAGCCCGGACCGGGTGATGGCACGGATGGCCGGTTGTGCGCCCTTGCCGGGCATCTTCTGCTTGGTACCGCCCGGGGCGCGGACACGGATATGAACACCTTCCAGTCCTTTCTCCTGCGCCTCAGCGGCCGCCTTCTTCGCCGCCTGCATCGCGGGGAACGGGTTTCCCTGCAGCCGGCCCTTGTCAGTGATCGTACCGGAGCTCTGCCGTGAAAGCGTCTCTGCACCGGTGATATCTGTTATGTGGACGATGGTGTTGTTGAAGCTGGAATAGATATGCACCAGCCCCCA
>JAXIOB010000034.1:0-8423 GCA_034190585.1 Asbonarchaeaceae archaeon (SeqCode) | reverse complement strand
TAAGCGTCCCCGCCCGGATTTGAACCGGGGATCTGCACCTATTCACCGACGCGCCACCAACAGCAGGTATGACCGGTTCCTCTCGGAACCGGTCCCGCGTGTCGACTCCGCGTGGGAGTCGGGCCGCAAGGTGCCGTCTTGTCCGGACTAGACCACGGGGACCAGCGTCCGGCCTGCTTCCACTCCAGACACCCAGTATTTAAAGCTTGTTCGGGTAACCGCGGGGTATGGAAAACGAGGAGTGTACGACCTGCGGGAAGAACCTTGACGCGGCTGAATCCTTCGTTGTCATCCCCTGCCCGGAGTGCGGCGAGGAGATCCAGCGGTGCCGGCGCTGCAAGAAGCTGCGGAACGAGTATGAATGCGAACACTGCGGGTTTAGAGGGCCGTAGGTGGGTGCTGTGAAGGCTGAGATTCTCGGTTCTGCACAGGACGGCGGTGTCCCCCACCTGGGCTGTACGTGTGATACATGCGAAGCGGCCCGGGACGACCCGTCCAAGCAGCGGTACGCGACATCGATGAAGGTGTACAACGAGGAGAACGACGTCACCTACCTGTTCGACGCCTCCCCCGACATCCGGTACCAGCTGAGGGATGAATTCCTTGACGGGGTCTTCATCTCACACGGGCATCTCGGCCACATCACTGGACTACTGTATCTCGGGAAAGAATCGTTCAACGCGAATATGGTGGACGTACACTGCAGCGAGAGTGTACGGGAGTTCATCCGTGACAGTTACCCGTACCGGTTGCTCAGCGACCGGGATAATATCGTGGTCAATACGCACGATAACAGGGACGACGTGGAACTGATGGACCTCCAGGTGACGCCGGTGGAGGTCGTACACCGATACGTCCCGACCGATATGCATGCGTTCCGTATCGAGAGCGAGAACAGGCCGCTGTTCTACATGACAGATATCGATTACTGGACTGATGAAGCGATCGCCGAGGTGGAGAACGCTGACGTTGCAGTCGTCGACGGCTGCTTCTGGTCTGAAGAAGAAATCGACCGGTACGAACGTGTCCCCCACCCGCCTGTGAGCGAAAGCCTCGATGTCTTCTCGGATACGGATACCAACATAATATTCACCCATATCAACCACACGAACCCTATACTCGACCCTGATTCGGACGAACGGAGGAAGGTGGAGGACGCAGGGTTCACCGTCGCGGAAGAAGGAATGGAGATCGAGCTGTGATTACCATGGGAGAAGTAGCAGTCGTACTGAAGGTGATGCCCGAGGACGCCGAAACAGACCTGGAGAGGATCGATGACGCGATCCGTGACAGCATCGAGGTCGAGGACCTGCAGCACGAAGAGGTGGCGTTCGGGCTGAAGGCGTTGAAGGTGTCCACCATCGTCAGCGACGACGAGGGCGGGACCGATACCGTTGAGAACAGTGTCAGCGGTATCGACGGGGTACGGTCTGTAGAGGTCGAGGACATGCAGCGTCTCTAGGCCCTGGTTCTACCCGTACAGGATGGCGCCGCATTCAGGACAGGCCTCCTCTTTCATCAACCGGAAGAAGGTGTGGCAGTACCGGCAGCGCTTCCAGTATTCAGTCATGTCCCTCCCGGAGACAGGGAAGAAGAACAGTGTTTAAGTGGGTGCCGGTCCGCCAGCATCAGACAGTTATCTGGCCGCCGCGGCATGCGTCACAGCCGTGTTCCCGCCGGTGCTCCGGGCAGACGGTTGCGCCGCACGCGTCGCACGTCACCAGGTTCTCAGACACCGCTCCGCAGTGGTCGCAGGTTCCAGCCATAATTCAGCATCCTGCTCCAGTTTAAAATAATTGCACTCGGTCCCGCAGGTATGCCCTGGCACGAGGAACACCGGTACCTGACAGAAGACGACCTGTTCGACCGTCTCGTGGAGCAGAACGCGCACTGGCTGCAGCAGTACCTGAACGCAGAGATCGATGACGAACAACGGTTCCGGGCGTTCGCAGCACCGTCGGAGAACCGGGACGAGTACACAGCGGAAATCAGGGTGTTCGACCTCGAAAGCGACTGGGACGACCCGTACCGCGACGAACCTGCTATCACCATCCGGGCCGAGCTCCGGCAGCCGAACGCCGTCGGCTCCATCGAGGACATGGCCGGGGAGTACGAGGAACTGCGGTACCCGGTCGAATACTTCCTCAACGAGGAGTGGCGGGAGGACTGGGATGCGGTCGTAAGCCGTTATAAGCTCGGGGCACCAGAATTCGTCTATGGGCACCGACCTGGCCGACCTGATCGAGCCTGAGGAGATCGGGTTCGAGGAGATGAACGACCGTACCGTCGCGGTCGACGCGATGAACACCCTGTACCAGTTTCTCAGTATCATCCGGCAGCCCGACGGGACGCCGCTGAAGGACTCTCAGGGACGCGTTACGTCGCACCTGTCCGGCCTGTTCTACCGGACCGGGAAACTGTTCCGGAAGAACATCGACGTCGTGTACGTCTTCGACGGCGACGTCCCCGACCTGAAGGCGAAAGAAAGCGCGGAGCGGCGGAAGCGGCGGGAGGAAGCACGGGAGGAGTGGAAGGAGCTGAAGGCCGAAGGGAAGACCGAGGAAGCGTTCACCAAGGCGACGCAGAGCGCGGAGATGAACGAGGAGATGATCCTCGGTGCGAAGAAGCTGCTGGACGCGATGGGAGTGCCGTACGTGCAGGCGGAGAGCGAGGGCGAGGCACAGGCCGCGCGGATGAACCAGGACGGCGTGGTTTGGGCGGTCGGCGGGCAGGACTGGGACTCGCTGCTGTTCGGCGCGCCGCGGATGGTCCGGAACCTGACCATCACGGGCCGCCGGAAGAAGCAGGGCGGCGGACACAAAGAGGTGGTCCCGGAACGGATCGACGCCGACCGCGTCCTCGACGACCTCGGTATCACCCGGGAGAAACTGGTTTGGCTGGGGATAATGGTCGGCACCGACTACAACCCGGGCGGCATCCACGGCATCGGACCGAAGACCGGGCTTGACCTTGTGCAGGAGTACGACTCGTTCGACGCGTTGCAGGAGGATGAGAAGTGGGAGTGGGAGCACGATGCGTCACCGGAACAGATCCGGGAGTTCTTCATGAATCCGCCGGTAGCGGACGATGTGTCGTTCTCGTTCGGCGACCCGGACCCGGACCGCGTCCAGGAACTGCTGGTGGAGGAGCACGGGTTCTCCGGGGACCGCGTCTCGTCGTCGCTGGAGAAGTACGTGGAGGCGCGGCAGCAACGGCAGTCAGGGCTGGACAGCTTCATATAGTGCCGATCATCGACGCCACCGCAAGTACCAGGAGGAGAAGGATGCCCGCCAGTACGCCGATGAGCATCGCCCAGCTGTGGCCGCCGAACTCGTCCATGGTGCCAACCGCGCGGCGACGGTTTTTATACCTGCGGCTCGCATGGGTTAGTATGCGGCTGCGGGCGGCGGTAGAACAGCTCGTCGGGCGGATGGACCGTGACGTCGAGGCCGCGGTCGTCGAGGGCGGGCGGGACCGGGCCGCGCTGGAGAAGGCAGAGTTCACCGGCACAATCTATACATGTTCTGAAAACAGCAACGGCGTTGTAGCACTGGCGAGACGCGTCGCACAGGAGAACACCGCGGTCGCCGTCCTGACAGATTTCGATCCGGCCGGCAAGGAGCTGCACGGGAAGCTACGGGAGTCGATCCCTGCACGGCACGTACACGGTATCTGGCGGCAGAAGCTCGCCGAACTGTTAACAGTGAACGGCCACCGCGACATCGAATCCATCAACAACATCATCGACAGATAGCTTTAATGCCCGGCATCCTCCAGTGAAAGGTATGGATCCGGACGAAGTTATCGAGAAAATCGAAACCGTGGACATCCAGGGCGCGACCAGTGTCGCACGTGCCGGGATCGAACTGCTGCAGTCGATGGAAGAAGAGGGGCGGAGCGAGGAGGAGATCGCCGCCGTAGAGGCGCGGCTGCGTGACGCCCGCCCCACCGAACCGTTGCTGTTCAACGCGCTCGACGCGGCCGACGCGATGGGGTATGACGCGGTGCTGGACCATATCGAGGAGGCGCAGGCCACCATCGCTGACCGTGCGGCCGGCCTGGTACACGACGGCGACGTTATCTACACGCACTGCCACTCGTCCACCGTCACCAGCGCGCTCCGGACAGCAGCGGAGGACACCGGTTTCTCCGTCCACGTCACCGAGACACGCCCTCTATACCAGGGGCGGGAAACAGCCCGGGAGCTGGCGGACGCGGGCATCCCGGTAGAGCTGTACGTCGATGCCGGGGCACGGCTCGCCCTGGAGGAGGCGGACAGGATGATGATCGGCGCGGACGCTGTAACGGTCGAGGGAACTGTCATCAACAAGATCGGCAGCGAACTGTTCGCCGAGGCCGCCGCCGACCGCGGCGTCCCTGTCACTGTCCTCACCGATGCATGGAAGGTCGATCCGCGGTCACGGTTCGGGTATTCGGAGCGACTCGAGGAGCGGGCGGCGGCCGAGGTGTGGGAGGACCCGCCGGACGGCGTTGACGTCGTGAACTACGCGTTCGAACGTGTCGCCCCCGGAGCTGTGGACAGTATCGTGTCCGAGCTGGGCCGCCACGAACCAAACGCATTTATGGATGCCGCGCACGAGGCATACCCGGAGGTTCTATAGATGGACGGGATGCAGTACGAGGATTTTGTCAACGAGGACCACGAGTCAGGCGAGCAGGAGCTTGTCTGCGACTTCTACCTTGAACACAGCGAGGGCGTCACGTTCCGGTGGGCTGCAGGAGCTATCGCCGCCGAATCCTCCATCGGGACGTGGGAGCCGGGGCTGACCACGATGACCGACCGGATCCGGGAGCTCGGCGCCACCGTGACACGTGTGGACGAGGATGCGAACCGGATTACAGTAGCCTATCCGCCAGAACTGTTCGAGTCAGGCAACCTCTCCCAGATTCTGAGCTCCATAACCGGTAATATATACGGGCTGGAGGAGCTGGAGAGATTACGGCTCCTGGACGTCGCATTTCCGCAGACGATCAGCGATGGGTTCCGTGGGCCGCAGCTCGGTATTGAGGCGGTAAAGGAACGGGCAGGCGTGTCGGACCGGCCGCTGGTCGGCACCATCGTCAAACCCAAGCTCGGGCTGCACGCTGATGAGCACGCGGCGGTCGCGGCGGACAGCTGGCGCGGCGGCCTGGACATCGTCAAGGACGACGAGAACCTTGCCTCGATGCAGTTCAACGCGTTCGACGACCGGGTAGAGCAAACACTTGCAGCAAAGCACGAGGTAGAGGACGAGACCGGCGAGCCGAAGATATACTTCCCGAACATCACGGCACCGGTTGCGGAGATGAAACGCCGTGCAGACCTTGTCGTCGATAACGGTGGCGGGTACGTGATGATCGACATCCTGACCGCAGGATGGTCCGCACTGCAGGAGATGCGCGAGTACCTCGAGGGGCGGGACATCGGCATCCACGCGCACCGTGCACAGCACGCCGCGTACACGCGGCTGGAGCGGCACGGTATGACGATGCTGTCCATCGCCAAGTTCGCCCGGCTGGTCGGGGTGGACAACCTGCACGCCGGCTCCATCGTCGGCAAGATGGAGGGCGGGAAAGAAGAGGTGCAGGAGATCTACGGGTTCCTCCGCTCCGACTGGCACTCGCTTGACACAACCATCCCGGTCGCGTCCGGCGGCCTCCACCCCGGCCTGGTGCCGGACCTGGTGGAGCTGCTCGGGACGGACATCGTTGTCCAGGCCGGCGGCGGTGTACACGGCCACCCGGACGGCAGCGAGGCCGGCGGCGAGGCGTTACGCGCCGCTGCCGAGGCAGCCGCGGCAGGTGTCGACCTGGAAACGAAGGCGGACGACGTACCGGCGCTGCAGGCGGCGCTGGACAAGTGGGGGCGGGAACCCACATGACCGGTGGTCCAGTATGGTAAGCGTGGCAGGCCTCCTCGGCGCGGCACTGCTGCCGGTGGCGTGGCTGCTCGAGACGTACCGGACGTACGAGGCCGGGAACCTGGAGGCGGTGGACCCGAAGTTCGTCGCACTGTACGTCGTGGGAAGCGGTCTGCTGGCGTACCACGCCTTCGTCATCCGGGACCTCCCGTTCATCGTCCTCAACACCGCGATGGTCATGTTCACCGCGACAGAGCTCCTCTTGCTGCTCCACGTGAAAGACGGTGGTACAGCATGAGATTCGAGATCCGCGAGGTCGATATGGAGACGCGCGCCCCGATCGTCATCCTGAACAGTGCGGACGCGGACGACCTTGGGGTCAACCCGCTTGACAGGGTGCAGATAACCGATGACGGGGAGGAGGTCGTCGGTATCGTCGATATCACCGAACAGATGGTGGAGGAGGGACACCTGGGCGTGACAGAGCGGCTGTCATACCTCGACGGCGAGGTCGACCTGACAGTGGCGCCCCGGCCCGAATCCGTGCAGCACATCCGGGAGAAGCTGGACGACGATGAACTGAGCCGGCACGCGGTCGAGAGCATCGTCTCCGACATCAACGAGAACCGGTTGAACGACGTGGAGCTCGGCGCCTACGTCACAGGCATCTACACCAACAGACTGTCACTCGAGGAGACCCGGTACCTGACCGAGGCGATGACCGATATCGGGGAGACCATCAACTGGGAGGAGGATGTCGTCGCGGACAAGCATTCCATCGGCGGGGTCGCCGGCAACCGGGTCACCCCGATCGTCATCCCGATCGTCGCTGCCGCGGGCGTCACAATCCCGAAAACATCGTCCCGCGCTATAACGTCTCCTGCAGGGACCGCAGACGTTGTCGAGGTGTTCTGCGATGTCGATTTCACCATCCCGGAGATCAAGGACATCGTACACGAGACCGGCGGCTGCCTTGTGTGGGGCGGTTCGGTCGACCTGTCCCCGGTGGACGACAAGATCATCCGTGCGGAGCACCCGCTGTCGCTGGACCCGGAGGGACAGGTCATCGCATCGGTCCTCTCCAAGAAGAAGAGCGCTGGCGCCACGCACGCGGTCATCGATATCCCGTACGGCGAGGGGTCGAAGGTGGAGAACCTTCCCGACGCGCGCGATATCGCGAAGAAGTTCAAACAGGTCGGCAGCCATATGGATATGACCATCGAGTGCACCATCACCACCGGGACAGAACCTATCGGCGACGGTATCGGACCGGTCCTGGAGGCGCGGGACGTCCTGAAGGTGCTGGAAGGGAACGGCCCGGAGGACCTGAGACTGAAGAGCCTCCGGCTGGCACGTATCATCCTCGAGATGTGCGGCGTTGACGAGGACGCGGAGGAGCTGCTGTCGTCCGGGGCGGCGCTGGACAAGTTCTGGGAGATTGTGGAGGCGCAGAACGGCGATACCGGGATCGATGCCGACGACCTCCAGCCCGGTGAGCACACCGTCCAGGTCGAGGCAGGACGGGACGGGGTCGTGTCCCATATCAGCAACGGGATTATCAGCGAGATCGGGCGGCGTGCCGGTGCGCCGACGGACAAGAGAGCAGGTATCGAACTCCACCAGGACGTCGGCGACGACGTCACAGAGGGAGACCCGCTGTTCACCGTCTACGTTGAGGAGGAATCACACCTGGACGAGGTCGAACAGCTGCTTGATGAAACAGAGGCAGTCCGGGTCCGGAGCCGGGAAGAATCGCTCGTGGAACGGGTGTAACCTGTGAACGGTGTCGTGCTCGCGGTGCTGGACGGGATCGGGGTCCGCGACGAGGTGGAGGGGAACGCGTTCCGGCAGGCCGATACACCGAACCTTGACCGGCTGTTCGAGGAGGAGCCGTACACAGAGCTGGCGGCGTACGGCGAGGCCGTCGGCCTCCCCGACGGCTACATCGGCAACTCGGAGGTCGGCCACCTCCACCTCGGCGCAGGACGGGTCATCCCGCAGGAGCTGGTCCGGATCAACCAGGCGATCGACGACGGCTCGTTCTTTGACAGCGACGCGCTGGAGCAGGCGGCAGCAGCCGCAGAACGGGGAACAGTGCACGTGATGGGGATCGCGTCCGACGGCGGGGTCCACGGCCATATCGACCACCTGCTCGCACTGGTCCGGTACTTCGCTGACAGGGTGAAGGAGGTGAAGGTGCATGCGTTCCTGGACGGCCGTGACGTAGAGCCCGAGAGTGCTGCGACGTACCTGCAGCGGATAGAAGAGCAGGCGGACGACCTCGGTACCGGGCATATCGCATCGTTCATGGGACGGTACTACGCGATGGACCGGGACGGGAACTGGGAGCGGACCGAACAGGCCTACCAGGCGCTGGTCGAGGGCGAGGCACACACTGTCGGGGACTGGCAGTCCGGGCTGGAGGAGCGATACAGGGAGGACCGGAACGACTATTTCATCGAACCGGTCATCATCGAAGACCAGTTCACGCCTGTCCAGGAGGGTGACGCCGTCGTGTTCTCCAACTACCGGAAGGACCGCGCCCGCCAGCTCACACGTTCA
>JAXIOB010000023.1:2690-9642 GCA_034190585.1 Asbonarchaeaceae archaeon (SeqCode) | reverse complement strand
CTGATTTTCGCGTTCGAATCCCGCAGCGGCAATCCGGAACACGGAGAGGCTGCGCCCCTCGTTAGCCCCGCAGGTATTCGTTCTCCCACCGCTCAAGGTCGATATCCTCCTCTACCTTGTCTCGCCGGTTGGGCCGTGAGTGTTCACGGCGGAGGAACATTCCGGCGATGCCGCCTGCTGCAAGGCCGAACAGGTGGGCCTCGAACGCGATCCCGCCGCCGGACGCTGCCGCGCCGACGATGTTCGTTGCGATCCAGCCGAGCAACGCCGCCCACATCGGGACGGGTACACCCCAGAACAGGCCCATGGCCCGCGGCCGGATCACCGCCATCGCCGCGACGATAGCAGATATGGCGCCGGAAGCACCTAGCACAGGACTCGCCGGGTAGAACACGAAGGCGGACAGGTTGGCGAACACGCCGCCCCCGAGAAACAGCACAAGGAATTTCTCCGTGCCGATGATGTTCTCCAGCATGAACCCGAACACAGCAAGGAAGAACAGGTTGTTCAGCAGGTGCATGTAGTCCGTGGGGTTGTGGAGGAAGAGGGATGTGACGATGGTCCAGGGCTCCGACGAGAACTCTGCCGCCACGAAGGACAGATCCGTCACCGCGGGAACGAGCAACTGGAGGATGTATATCGCGATGACCGCGGCAGCCAGCAGGAGCGACGTATACCTGACCTCGGCCATGGTCACTCCAGCGTCTCCAGCACGTTTAACACTTCGTCCTGTCCCCGTGTCAGGATGAAGTCGGCGAGGCGCGGACCCTCTTCCCGTGACAGCAGGCAGAGGTACGCAGCGCTGAAGAACTCTCCGACATCGACGTCAGCGTCCCGCGCCAGGTCGAACAGGTCGTCCTCCAGCTCCTCGCTGCCGGTATAGCCGGTGGAACGGAGCATTTCACGGAGTTCGTGCATCGCATCGACCTGTTCCGGCGACAGCCGGTCCTCTACCGCGGCGGGGACCGTCTCGTTGAACTCGTACACGTATTCGTCCGGTGCATGCAGGTCCGCCCACCGCCGGGCGTGCTCCAGGCGCTGCAGCACCCGCCCAGTATCTTCGTCGCCGATATCCGCCGGGATATGCCCGGTCTCCTGGAGCGTGGCGATGCCGTCCTGTTCCCATGCGTCGGGCGGCACGGTCTGCGCCACGAACGCGGCGTGGTCGAACGGGACGCGGACCGGTTTCCTGTCCGGCGCGTCCTGCATCGCGAGCTCGTAGGTCCGCTCCAGGTTCATCGCCCGTTTCTCGTCGTCCATATCCTCCTCGCCGAAGTAGACTCGTTCGGCCCTGTCGAACCGGCGGTAGTGTGTCGGCATCTCCGCCGGCGAAAAATAGATCTCCGTCATCGGCCGGTTGGACAGGTACAGGAACGCGAGCACCTCGGGCGCGGCGAACTCGAGGTATTCTTCCGCCGTGATACCGACGTCGCCCGACGACGTCATCTCGCGGACATCGTCGCCGTCCTTCAGGTACACCCAGTTGAACGAGAACCCGGTCGGGTAGTTGAGGTCGAACTCTTCCGCGAGCGCGACGCAGGAGTCACGGGAGCCGCCCGGCGTGGCATGGTCCTTACCGTACGGCTCGAAATCAACGTCCAGCACCTCCCAGAGCGCGGCCCATTCCAGCCGCCACGCCAGCTTCCCCTTCTCCATGCCCGACCAGCCGGACGCACCGCACCCGTCGCACTCGTACCGTACCTCCCACGCGTCCACGTCGACCTCCACCGCGGTCGTGGTGTCGATACGGCTGCACTCCGTGCACAGCGGGTCGAACGGGATCCAGTCCTCCGGGTACGGGTTGCGGTCGCGGAACCTGTTCATCACGTCGCGGACGCGTTCACGGTTCTGCAGGAACAGCCGGACGACCTCCTTGGCGGCGTCCATACGGTAGAACTCGGTCGTCGTCAGCGGCTCGACATCGATCCCGAACTCCGGCAGGAACGGCGCGTTTGCGGCGTTGAAGTGCTCGACCCAGCTGTCGTGGCATCCCTGCGGGTCGGGGACATCGATAAGACGCCGTCCCTCGTACTGCGCCGCCTCTTCCGGGTCGTCGAACTGTTCCAGCTGCGACCGCTTTGCCTTGAACCGGTCCTGCGTGTAGTACACGCCGCGGAACGTGATGTCCGCGTCGTCTTCTTCCTCGAGGATGTGGCGGACGCGGGACGGGATGACGAGTTCGCCGCGGAGGTTGCCGATATGCATCTTCCCGGAGACAGACATCCCGGAGTTGAACATGTACGTACCGGTGTCGCCGCGGTCGTCACGGATGTCGCCGACGAGCTGGTCGGCCCAGAACTCGGCGTCGTCATCCATACTTTTTACCCCTCGAAACCATGTTTTTAACTTACCGGTCCTGGTCGATGACGGCGGTGAACGCAGACATCAGCGATGAGATACTGTCTAGGTCCACCCATTCGTCCGCTCCATGGGCGTTCCCGCCCCGCGGTCCTACCACCACGATAGGCACCTCCTGACCCAGCACGTTCTCGTCGGCGACTGAAAGCGCATGTCCCGGAGAGAGTCGTCCGATAGACTCCTCAATCACCGATTCAATCTCCGACACATCGTCCCGGTCGGTTACGTAGGGCGGGAGAAACGGGGTCGGCCGCTCACCAAGCGTTGCTGTAGCATAGTCGGGCAGCTGTCCGGACACGCGGTCCCTGAACGATTCCGGAGTCGCCGGCGGGACGAGATGGGCGTCCACCTCGATGACCGCCTCCTCCGGGATACTGAGCGATTCTGCTCCCCCCTCTATCCGGCGGACGAACACCGACTCGACCCCCAGTTCTGGGTGTGTCGAGAGATCCATCCTCTCTATCTGGTGTACAATATCCACTGCACGGGTAATAGCGTTCACGCCCTGATCAGGGCGTGCACCGTGGGATGGCTCTCCGATCACTTCAATCCGGACGACACACCGGCCGCGCCGGCCGAGGACGATCTCCGGCCAGTTGCCGCCGCTGCCGGTGTCGGCGATTTCCGGGACGATGAGACGATCAAGGCTGTCCAACCATCCCCCTTCACGGAGTGCGTAGGCGCCGCGGGAGTACAGCTCCTCATCCACGCCGAGGAGGATCCGGACCGGGTCCTGTGTTTCGAAGGCGGCCGCGAGTGCTGCAGCGGTCCCGCCGTGCATATCGAACGCGCCGAGTCCGTACAGACGGCCGTCCTCGACCACGGGGTCGAACGGATCGTGGGACCAGTCTCCCTGCACCGGGACCGTGTCCAGGTGGCCGTAGAACCCGATGTCCGGATCACCGCGGTCCGCCACCAGGCAGAACCTGTCCTCACTGACAGGAACACGGTCCACCACGAACCCCTGTCCGTCCAGGAGTTCCTCAAGGCGGAGCGCCAGCTCCTGCTCGTCCGGGAACACCGAGGGCGTGCTCACCATCTCGCGCAGCAGTTCCTCAGCCTCCATCGGGACCACCGCTGTAGCGTGTCAGCACGAGATCCTGCCACGGGTTTGACACAGTGGCATGGCCTTCCAGAACACCCGAGAACTCACCGCCGTTCCGGGTGGCGACGCGGGTCATCCCTGGCTCCGCCGCGGTGTTCTGGGAGTACACGACCGGTTTTCCGTCGTAGCCGTCAACGAGGTCGCACAGGACCTGGACGTTGTACGCCGCGAGCTGCTGGCCGCGGTAATCCGGGTGGCTGGCGACTTCACTGATCTCCACTACCTCAAGCATCCCCACCCCTGTTCCAGCGGCGCGGGCAACCTCTGCGGCGGCAGTGGCAACGATACCACCTGTCTCGTCACGGATGACGGTCGAGACAGGTTCCTCAAGGAACCAGTCAGAGACGAAATCTCGGGTGAGCGGTACGATGTAGCTGTCATCGAAGCAGGTGACGAGGAGGTCGTATATGTCATTGACGTCGCCGGGCGCGACGTCCTCCTCATCGTTCCAGTACGCCTGCTGGTATCCATCCGGCAGTCCGACCCGCTCCGCCTGCCGGGTGAGGCAGTCCCAGAGTCCCTCACAGTGCTGCCGCCAGTCGCTCTCCTGTGGCCGCTGGACGCCGTCGAGCAAGGTGCCGATCCAGCCCATTTCCTGGCTGGTTTCGGGAATCGGGACACGGCCCTCGAGCGTGTAGGCCGTACCGTCAACCCTGTACGGCCTGTCACGATCCACGTCCCTATCCATGAGGACCCGTACAACGCCCCGCGGATGCTCGCTGTCCGCGAACCCGTGGTAGTCAGCGAACCGTCCCTCTCCCCGGTGAAAGTCGCGGACGATGTCGTACAGTTCGTCCGGAGAATAGACCGTTTCCGTCAGGAACCCGGCTTTATCCCTGCCATTATGCGCGTCCTGATCAACACCGTCTAGCGGACGTATTCCTAGAGCATCGCCGCTTAAAGTACTCACCAAGGTCGGGGTGTCGTTCCATCGTCACACCCCCCACTGCGGCAGTTTTATTTTTATATTTAAAGTTCGAAATAAAACATCATTTGGGAATATGATGAATGGAAAAAACAACCCTAGCATCGCCGCCGCGACGCGAGAGCTGCTGCAGCGGAAGCCGTTCCTCAGAGAGCTGATGGACATGGATGCGGTCAACTACCGCGGACTCGCACGGCATTTCCGCGAGGCAGTGGAGAAACGCACCGGCCACGAGACGGTCAACCTCGACTCGATCGTTATGGCAATCCGCCGGTACGAACAGGACACCCCCATCGGGGAGCCGCTGATGGAACGGATCAAGGATGTACTCACCGACTCGGAACTCACGATGCGGAGCGACATCGTCTACTACACCTTCCCCCGCGAGACACGGTACCATGAGGCCGCGGTGGAGGCGTACACCGAAGTAGAACAGCGTAGCGCGGAGCGGGCCTATCTCCTGCAGTCGGACGCCGAAATCGCCGTCGTACTCGATGAGAAGAACGCAGACGTTCTGGAGAACCGGATCGAGGCTGGCGATGCGAAAAACATCGAACGCGGCCTCGCGATGATCGTTCTCGACTCGCCCGAGGAGGCACTGGAGGCGGACGGCATCATCTCCTATCTCACCGAGCGCATCATCGCCAGCGGCATCGGACTCATCGACCTGATGACGACGTACACCGAATTCGTGTTCCTCGTGCGGGAAGAGGACAGCACATCTCTCTACGAGCTCCTGCAGAACCTGACACGGGACAGCGGCCCCCGGGAACGCGTTTAAATAACTGGCACGTCGAACGGGCTCCATGCCGCTCCCTGTCAGCCTGAACGTGCTCTCCATCGTTCTCTTCCTTGCACTGCTCGCGGTGGTGGTGTGGCGGGACCGGGCGAACATCGAACGATACTCCATCGTGCTGGTCCGGCGCACGAAGCACGGCATCGATTACCTCGACAGGATCGCCGAGGTCTCGCCGCGGCTGTGGAAACTCTGGTCGACGCTCGGCGTCGGCATCGGGTTCATCGGCATGGCGATCGTGTTCGTCGCAATCCTGCAGCAGACGCTGCGGCTGTTCTTGGTCGGCGGCGCGACACCGCCGGTCGCCCCGGTCCTCCCGACCGTGTCCACGACCACGAACCCGCAGGAGGCCGGATACCTCGGCCTCCCGTTCTGGCATTTCATGATCTCGCTGAGCGTCGTACTGGTGGTGCACGAGGTGATGCACGGCGTGATCGCTCGTGTCGAGGGGTTCGACATCGAGTACGTCGGGCTGCTGCTGATCGGGATCCTGCCCGGCGCGTTCGTACAGCCCGAGGGGCAGCGCGACTTCTTCGAACCAGAGGACGATACGGAGGAGACAGGAGAGAGCAGCCCGTGGGGTAACGGCTCGCCGCTGTCGCGGCTGCGGGTGCTCGCGGCCGGGCCGATGGCGAACATCACGGTCGCCGCACTGCTTTTCCTAGTATTACAGGGCGCGTTCACGACCGCGCACGGGCCGCCGGAGCTGCGGGGCGCGTACGAACACGGCGGGATGCGGATAGTCAACGTCGGTGAGAACTCGCCAGCAGAAGCCGCAGGCCTCCAGCAGGGCATGGTCGTCACCGCGATGGCCAATCATCCGACGCAGGACCTCGCCGGGTTCCAGACAGCGACGGAGAATTTCACCGTGAACCAGACAGTTACCGTTGTGACGCGCGGGAACGGCACGTTCACCGTACAGCTCGGGCCGCATCCCCGGCCCACTGGGAACATCTCGTACACGCCAGCCCCGGTCGACTACCTGCTGCCTGTACTGGAGCAGCAGTTCCCCGGCACGATAGACACATATGAACAGTACAACGACATGGTCGCGGGCGAGGACGACCTGACGCTGCGGATCGGCCGGTGGCGGTGGATCCAGCAGCACTATCCCCCACTCGAGGCCGCCGCAGCCAGGCACATCCAGCGGCTGCAGGGACAGCAGGGGGCGGACGATGCAGGGTTCATGGGGATCCGTGTCGTGCCGGACCGTGAGGTACGGCCTGCATTTGCGTCGTTCGTGCAGCCCCTGTTCCTGCTCTCCCAGATCGTCTTCTTCGTCGCACTGCTGAACCTGATGATCGGGCTGGCCAATCTGCTCCCGGTGAAAGGACTGGACGGTGGCTGGATGCTTGACACGTTGCTGCAGGAGAAGATGCCGGGACAGGCCGACCGTATCGTCCGGTCAGTCACGTTGCTGACAGTGGCGATGATCGGTATCAGCTTCGCGTTCCTGATCAGTCGGCACCTTCTTTAGAAGACGCTACACTCCTGGGAACTGGACCCACACGTTGATCAGGTACATCATCACGATGCCGACCGCGCTGCCGAGCGCGAAGGAGGAGAGCTGGCCGTATTCCAGGCCTTCCGGCACCATCTCCAGCGTGACGAGCGCAAGCATCGCTCCCGCCGCGAACCCGAACCCGACCGCCAGGTAGTCCCGGAGCAGCTCTGTGAGCAGCACGATCGTCACGGCGGCGATGGGCTGCGGGACGCTGGACAGGACGGCGTAGCCGACGCACCGCCAGGTCGAAACCCCTTCCGCCTT
>JAXIOB010000023.1:0-2590 GCA_034190585.1 Asbonarchaeaceae archaeon (SeqCode) | reverse complement strand
GTGAGCAGGGCGGCGACGAACACCTCCACGAGGAGGGATGCCATAGCGGAGGGTACGCCCGCAGGTACATATAGCTTGGGCTCCGCACCCGTGCCATGGTATCAGCACTGCTGGCGTTCGCCGGCGGCGTGGTAACAGGCGGAGTCGCAGGGATCGCCGGTGTCATCCTCTACTTCCAGTACCGGACACGGAAACAGCTGCAGCAGATGGAGGACCAGATGGGCGACCTGTTCGATATGGACGACGTCCCCGACGAGCAGGATCTGGAGCTGTGACGGGCAGCGATGCCGATAATCTTTCATATCGATCTTGACGCGTTCTTCGCCTCGTGCGAGAAGGCGCGCCGCCCCGAACTCGCGGACCGCCCGGTGGTCGTCTGCGTGTACTCCGGCCGGGGAAAGGATTCAGGCGCGGTCAGCGCCGCGAGCTACGACGCCCGCGAGTACGGGATCCATGCCGGGATGCCGATCCGGCAGGCCCGCAGCATCGCCGCGGAGACGGACGAGGACGTGGCGTTCATCGGCGCCGACAAGGAGTATTACACCACGGTCTCGAACCGTATCCACGAGATACTCGCAGCGGCAGCGGATGACACGGAGCAGGCGAGCGTGGACGAGGCGTACGCTGACATGTCAGGTATCGACGGGTACGACGCCGCGAGGGATAGGGCGGCATCGCTGCAGGCGGAGATCGAGGAAGCGGAGGATGTGACCGCGTCGATCGGGGTCGGACCGAACAAGCTTGTGGCAAAGATCGCGTCCGACCGGGACAAGCCGGAGGGTATCACCGTCGTACGCCCGCCGAGGGTCGAGGAGTTCCTGGCACCGCTGCCCGTGGACGAGCTGCACGGTGTCGGGCCGAAGACCGCCGAGACCCTGGCTGAAATGGAGGTTTCAACCGTCGCCGAGCTGCGTGAGGTGGCTCGGCCGCGGCTGGTTGAAGCGTTTGGGAACAAGAAAGGGGTGTCGCTGTACCGGAAGGCGCGCGGGCAGGGAGCGACGGAACTGGAGGAGCAGGAGCCGGAGCAGCTGTCACGGCTGACCACGCTGCAGGAGGATACACGCGACCTGGACGTTATCGATCCCGTGCTGCAGGAGCTCGCCACCGCGGTGATGGAACGCGTTGAAGAGCGGGGATGGCGGTATTCTACCGTTTCCGCACTTGTCGTGACGGCGGAGCTCGATATGCGGACCCGGTCCACCTCGTTCAAGACATCGCAGGATTCGGCGGAGACGCTGTACGAGACGGCACGGGAGCTGCTGCAGGACTTTCTTGGAGAGCATCCAGACACTGCAGTGCGGCGTGTCGGTGTACGCGCATCCGGGTTCGAGAAGGGCGGGCAGGAGACGCTGGACAGTTCACGGTTCACCGCGGGCACCGGTGGAAGTTAAAACCTCCCTCCCTATCTACGTGGTATGGGCGAGAGCTGGACCGACAAGACGGTCAGCATGGAGAACTTGGACAAAGACGTGTTCGACACCGCACTGGCACACGTCACGGTCTCCGAGAACGGTATATCCGTGGAGTTCAAGCAGGTGGAGGACTGGAAACGGATCCAGCGGGAGGTCGGGGACGACACTATCCTCCGACAGGTGCGGTGGGACGACGTCGAAACCGTGGAGACAGAGACGGAACACCTGTACTACCCGCATATCGACGTGGAATCCGGTGAAGGCGAGCAACGCATCTATTTCCTGGAGGACGAGACGGACGTACTTGAGGAGTGTGTAAACGCTATCAACCGGTTCTGGAACGCGTACCGGGGCTCGGGGAGCGGGTCGCGGACGACATACGATTACGATGACGGAGACAGGGACGAGAGCGAAACAGGAGGAGAAGCCGCAGAAGAAGTGGAGCTGTCGGACGAGGAGGACAGCCAGGACGCCGACAGTGGAGACGACGAAGGAGAGGATGAAACAGGCGGATCCGTGGAGGACGTGGTAGAGGAGTTCATCGACAGCTGACCTCCAGCTTTAAATAGTCAAGGACGAAATTACGGGGCAGAGAACGCCATGGGCATTATAGACGACATCGGGAACCGCGTGTTCGGCGACGAGGACGGCGGCGCACTCGACCTGGAGAACCTGACGCTTGACCAGTTGAACAAGGAGAAGGCGGATATCCGTGCGGACGTGAAACTCAAGCGCGACCGCCACTCGGACCTTGCAGAGAAGCGGGAGGGCCTGTTCGAGGATATCGTCGATGCGGAGGACGACCTTCTGAAGGAGGAGCTGGCGGAGGAGATCGCGTCGATCGAGGACGAGATGGCTATTCTGCACAACGAGCACGCGCAGCTGATGGACGCGCTCCGCGTGGTCGACGGGTTGATCGCTATCAAGCGGAAGGAACGGATGGCGCAGCGGGAAGGCCTTCTGTCCCAGATCCAGAACATGAACCGGGAGGACCTTATCGACAAGCTGCGGCGTGCCGACGTCCGGGAGATGATCCGCGACGAGAAATGGGACCAGCTCAACTCGTTGCTCAGCGGCCAGCTCAGCCCGGAGGATATCCAGAACGAGCGCGTCGACGAGATCATCCAGCAGGCCGAGGACGTGAAGAACCTGCAGGACGAGATGGGGACGCAGGAAGC
>JAXIOB010000041.1:0-9655 GCA_034190585.1 Asbonarchaeaceae archaeon (SeqCode) | reverse complement strand
AGAGGATGGAAACACCGCTATGCAGTGTCTGCCTCGACAACGATGACATACTCTGCAACGGCTGCCGGTCGAAGCTCGACGACGGCGAGCTCACGCAGGTAGACGTAGATCTATCCCGGCTTCTCTACGACCTTTCCGACCGTATCGGAACGCTGGAGGATGTCGAGGTCAGGGAGACCATCCAGACTGCGAACGCCATCGTCATCCTCACCGCGACAGGTGACGGCCCGAAGGTTGTCGGCCGCAACGGCCGCGTGGTGAAAAAGATAGCGGACCTGTTCGACAAGTCCATCCGCGTGGTCGAAGACACCGGCGAGGTCGAAGAGGTGGTGGACAAGCTGCTGTCTCCGGTCGAGTACGAGGGCATCCGGACCGTGTACAAGCCCGACGGCGAGGAGCGGAAGGTGACGGTCGACGAGGACTACAAGCCGCGCGTCCCGTTCACACAGGAAGAGTTCCGCGACCTGGTTGAGGAGCTGACCGGCGAGAAAATCGTTCTCAGCTACGAATAGTTCTTTAACTTCCCGGGAAGAAGTGATACCCATGGCAGGGATGGACAAGGACCGGTACGTCGCGGTCATCGACCAGGACAAGGTCACCGACGAAGTGAGAGACATCGCCACAAAGTACGACCCGCTGAACCGGTCCGGCCGCGGAGAGGGATTCCATGTCGACGATGACGGCGAGCTGCATATCGACGACGAGAACGTGATGGAAGAACACCGATTAATCGAGAAGAAGATCCCGAACGACGCCGTCAAGATCCTGCGGCTGCCGGTCGAGGAGGGCCAGCTTGTGCACCAGTACGGCGAGAACTCGTTCAGGCTGTACGAGCTGCCGGCACCTGTAGAGGGACAGGTCGTCGGCCTGCTCGGGCGGAACGGCGTCGGCAAGTCCACCGCGTTACAGATCCTTGCCGGCCTGCTCACTCCCAACCTCGGCGGCTACGACGAACAGCCTGCGATGGACGACGTTATCGACCGGTTCCGCGGCACCGCCATCCAGAACCATCTCGAGGCGGTACGCGACGGGGAGGTGGACGCCGCGTACAAGCCGCAGCAGGTGGACCGCATCCCCGACCAGCACAGCGGCACCGTCCACGACCTGCTGGCGGAGAACGACGAGCAGGACCGGCTGGACGAGCTTGCAGCGGCGCTGGAGATCGAGACAGTGCTCGACCGCAGTCTCGACGACCTGTCCGGCGGCGAACTGCAGCGCGTCGCCGTCGCCGCCACCCTGCTGCAGGACGCGGACCTGTACCTCGTCGACGAGCCGTCCTCGTACCTCGACATCGGGCAGCGCCTGTCGCTCGCCGAACTGCTGCGGGAGGTTGCCGCGGACGGGGCAAAAGTGGTCGTGGTGGAGCACGACCTTGCCGCGCTCGACCTGCTTGCCGATACTGTCCACCTCCTCTACGGTGAGCCAGGCGGGTTCGGTGTCGTGTCCAACCCGCTCAGCGTCAAGAACGGGATCAACCGGTTCCTGGAGGGAGAGCTCCCGGACGAGAACCTCCGCATCCGTGACGAGGCTATCGACTTCCACACCCGGAAGGAGCGCCGTGTCGATACAGAGCAGGAGATCCTGTCATTCCCTGCCATGGAGAAATCGTTCGACACGTTCTCCCTCGAAACCGCGGCAGGCAGCATCCACGAACAGGAGGTGCTCGGCGTCCTCGGCCGGAACGCCCTCGGCAAGACCACGTTCGCGAAGATGCTTGCCGGCGAACTGCAGCCGGATACCGCCACAGTTGACGTGGCCGCGTCCATCTCCTACAAGCCGCAGTACATCGACACCGAGTTCGACGGCACGGTCCGCATGCTCCTCAGACAGGAGGCAGACATCCACTCCCAGCGGTTCAAGACCCGTATCAAGAACCCGTTCGACCTCGAACAGCTGTACGAGAACAGGGTGCAGGACCTGTCCGGCGGCGAACTGCAGCGCGTCGGGATCGCTGCCGCGCTGGGACGGGATGCGGACATGTATCTCCTCGATGAACCGTCCGCCTATCTGGACGTGGACCGCCGCGTCCAGCTCGCCAAGCAGCTGCGTACCTTTGTCGAGGCCGAGGAGACTGCGTGCATGGTGATCGACCACGACCTGATGCTGCTCGACTATGTCGCTGACCGGTCCATCGTGTTCCACGGGGAGCCTGGCGTGGAGGGCCGCGCCACTGCCCCGCTCGGTGCCGCGGACGGCATCAACCGGTTCCTCGCGGACATCGGCATCACGTTCCGCCGCGACCCGGACACCGGCCGGCCGCGGGCGAACACTCCGGGCAGTCAGAAGGACGAGGAACAGAAAGACGAGGAAGACTTCTTCGCCGCGGATTAGTTTTTTCAATGAACGCGTCCTATGCGCTGGTACGCTACCGAGTCATGGATGGGCGCTCCGAGGAAGGGACGATCACGGAACCGGTCCATACGTTCTACGAGACGATCGCCGACGATGCCGCGTGGTGCTATTTCGATGACGCCCCGTACAAGGTCTCTGCCGAAGAACCGGTTCCACGGCCGATCAAGCAGGAGCAGACACAGTATCCTGTCCGGGTCGATATCCAGTACACACCGGATCTGGACATCCCAGAAAACCCTTCTCCAGAAAAATACGCCCCGCAGATGGCCGAATCAGACATCACGGGCCGCATCGTGGTTGAATTCTCACAGAGCTCTGCACCGGTAGACATCGAAGCGGATGTCAGCGACTCATGGCACCACCCCCCGGAAGAGCTGCAGGACATCGTTGATGCGGTCGACCCTGATGACCCGTTAGAGGCTGACGCAGATAAAAAGCGTGTAAGGATTTCCACGTCCAGCAGTCCCGCCCGCTCACCGGCCGCCGTCTACGCCACTGCAGCGGATGTTGTGGCTGCCGGCCGCCAGGTGGTCGATCGACTCGCACACGAGAACATTGCATCCTTCCGCCAGCGCGTCAACCAGGAAGGAGGACGTTGAGCAGCGCCACCACCAGCCCGGCCAGCCCCATCCGCATCCCGGCCTTCACCCAGTTCTGCTCCGATATGTCTCCCATGTAGGCGCCGAACCCGAACAGCACCGCCACACCGATCCCGACCGACGCGAGCGTGGCCTGCCGCATCGACAGGACCGGTCCGGCAAGCAGGAACGGGCTGACGATCAGCAGCATCGCGCTGAGCGGGCCGAGCCCGCTCATCACCGAGTTCACGACACGGCCCTCCAGCTTCCGCTCCATCACCGCCGACCCGTCCAGGTCACGCAGCAGTTCGTTCTCCAGCCGGTGCACGTCAGCCAGTTTCTCCGCCCGTTCGATCTCCCATACGCTCCACAGCCCTGACGTGGTGAGACCGATGGTGGCGCCGATCCCGATTTTGACGACGGTCAGGCCGGCATCGATACCGGAAAGATATGCCCCGACAGTCACTCCGATCGCTGTCAGCGTCCCATCGAACCCGTTGGAGATGAAATACCGGCGGGAGATACTGCGGACTTCCTCCCGCTGCAGTGCGTCCCTGAACGCGGACAGTGAGAATCCCGGCATCGTTCCTCAGTCCTGTGGAGTGCTGCTTGCCTCCACAATCTCCTCCCCGCACACGATCTCGTCCACAGAATGGATGCTGCCCCCGAGATCGTCAATCACTGTGTTGACTGCGTTGTCATCGATATCATCGCCTGCCACGGTAACTTTCACGTTCTCCACCTCCTCGTCGATCTCCATCAGCGTCGCGTTCACACCGGTGACACCGTCGACGTCAGCGGTTTCCTCCGCCAGCTCCACCATCGACGGTTCATGCGGCTTCAGCACGTCAAGAACAAGGCGGCGGATAGTAGCCATTCCAGATCGACCTTAGTGTTTCTGCCCCGAGCACGCCGTGCGTGGGAGGTTGAGAAACATCTTAATGTTTCTGCCCCTTGTGGATGTTGAGGCCGCGTTCAGAATCGAACGATTCCCCGCACTCCTCGCACGTATGCTCCCCGGTCTCCTCGTCACGTTCGCCGCCCTGGGCCACGGCCTGGACGCTTTCCTGCACCTGCTCACCGAACTCGCGGGACTCCATCTCCCGCCGGATCCGCAGCTCGTCGCGTTCGATCCAGACGACGAACAGCCCAATCAACAGGGCGACAAGACCGAGACTCCCTTGCACGGCCACAGCAAGGCTCTGGAGATTTGTCAGCGCCGAGAACGGAAGCAGCGCCGAGTTGAACGGTCCGCCCGGCACATACCACCACACCCCGCCGAGGGCGAGGACTGCACCGACGATCATCTTGCCGCGTGGACCCATGATATCACTTCCCACTTTGACGCGGCCAGTTTAAAACAGTTCCGCCCGCCACACCGATTTAAAAGGTTTCTCCGCCCGGACTGGCGCATGAGCCTGTACCAGTACGTCCGCGATGCATGGAAGAACCCGAAGGAGAATCTCGGGGACCTGTGGCGCGACCGTCTCGTCGAATGGCGGCGGGAACCTGCACTCGTCGAGACCGAGCGGCCGACACGGATCGACCGTGCACGCTCCCTCGGCTACAAGGCCAAGAACGGGTTTACGATGGTGCGGGGCCGTGTACGGCGTGGCGGACGGAAACGGAAGCGGCCGAACGCCGGGCGGCGGCCGAAACGGGCCGGCCAGAACAAGTTCTCTCCTGGCAAGTCCCACCAGCGTATCGCGGAGGAACGCGCCTCCCGCAAATACCCGAACCTCGAAGTGCTGAACTCGTACGAGGTCGCGAAGGACGGCAGCCACAAATGGTTCGAAATCATCCTCGTCGACCCGGACCACCCGGAGATCCAGGCCGACGACGATATCAACTGGATTGCGGACGAGCGGGGCCGTGCGGAACGTGGCAAGACCTCGGCCGGGACGACAGGACGGGGCCTGGACGAGAAAGGGACCGGTGCAGAGAAAGCGCGGCCGTCGAAGAACGCACAGGGGAACCGCGAGAACTAGTTTTCCGCCAGAGATTTAAGATTTCGTTTATAAACCCGGGTATGGACCGGCAGTTCTACGACATCGACATCCAGTCAGATCGCTCCGCCGGCGACGACACCGTGGCCGATATCGCGGCGCGTGCGAACCGGCTAGGGTTCGACGGCATCGCCGTCTCGGACTATGTTGCCGAGGAAGACGATATCGAACAGGTGGCGCAGGCAGTGGCGCAGGTCCAGGCCGACATCGATATCCACCTCGGTGCAAAGCTGAAGCCCGAGGACCCGGAGGACCTTGGAGACATGCTACGGCGGTTCCGGGACATGGTTGAAGTGGTCGTGGTGCACGGCGGTGATGCAGCGGTGAACCGGGCCGCGACAGGGGACCCGCGGGTCGATGTCCTGGCGCACCCGGAGAACGACCGGACGGATGCGGGCATGGACCACGTCATGGTGAAGCAGGCCGCGGAGAACAACGTTGCGGTCCAGCTCAATCTCCGGCAGCTGCTTGAGACCTACGGCAAGGTCCGCAGCCACATCCTCTCGCACATGCGGCAGAACGTCCGGCTTGCCGACCACTTCGACGCACCGCTCATCGTGTCCAGCGGCGCCACCTCGGTATGGCAGCTGCGTGCACCGCGCGAACTCGCAGCGTTCCCCCGGGTGCTGGGTCGGGACGTGGAACACAGCTTCGACACGGTATCGACCGTTCCCCGGCGTATCCTGGAACGCGCCGAGCAGGTGACACAGGACGAGTTCATCCGGCCCGGTGTGGAGGTGGCGTCCGGTGACGGATGACCTCCAGGCGTTGCCGAAGTCGCTCCGACAGAAGCACCGGTACCTCGTGGTCGACATCATCTGCGACCGGGACCGCGAACTAGGTCAGGTCGTGGACACGGTGTGGGACGCCATCCTCGACTTCCTCGGGCAGGAAGGCGCGGCGACAGCCGACCCGTGGGTGATGGAGGACCTGTTCGACGCAGAGCAGCAACGGTTCGCTGTCAAGGTGAAGAAAGACAGGGTGGAAGCAGTACGTGCCGCGCTCGCGCTCGTCCAGGAGATCGGTGGCGAGGACGCGACGTTGCAGGTGCTGGGTGTGACCGGGACGATGGACTCGGCACGGGAGAAATACTTCTGAGCGCCCCACCCTATTTTATTAGTTGGATTTACATACGTTTAATATGAAGAAGCAGGAGCTCATCCACCTCCACGGTCTCCTCGCCTGTATCGACCAGTATATTGCGGACGGGGAGGACGGATACGAGACAGGGTCGGAACGGTACGACGCGCTTGACGTCGGTCCGTCGTCCATCCACAAGTCGAAGTCGCGACACAAGGCCGGGACATACGCCAGAGCCATCGGTATCGTCGAGGAGCTCCAGTCCCTGGACGGCCACGATTTGACCCGCGAGTACGGGCCGGGGCGGATGCGCCGGCGGGACCAGTACGGTAGGGGCCGTGGCAACGATGCTGAGGAACTGGTGCAGGAGATCGACAGGGAGCTGCGGAAGAGGGATGCAGATAATGGCGGCCTCGCCGCCGACTGAAATCAGTGGAGACATTCATTTTATAAAACTTCCAGCGAAACCGGTAGATAGGTTCTAGGAGGATAAAGAACATGCAGCTCGGCAACCAGCAGATGCAGTACGACCGCGCCAAAACCATCTTCTCACCGGAAGGACGCCTGTTCCAGGTCGAGTATGCACGGGAGGCGGTGAAGAAGGGGTCGACCTCGGTCGGCGTCACATACGACGACGGCGTCGTCCTCGCAGCAACGAGAGAGAACCCGGAGCTCCAGTCCCGGAACCCGGACAAGGTGTTCGAGATCGACGACCATATCGGGATGACTGTCTCCGGTCTGGTCTCCGACGGCCGTGCGCTGCTGAACGACGCACGCGAGGAGGCGCAGCGGAATGTAATGGTATACGACGAACCGGTGCCGACATCGGCACTCGCAAAGTTCCTCGCCGACCGGCAGCAGATGTTCACCCAGTACGGCGGTGTCCGCCCGTTCGGCGTGGCGATGCTTGTCGGCGGTACCCGTGACCGGCCGGAGCTGTACCAGACCGATCCGTCCGGCATCCTCAAGGAGTGGAACGCGATTGCGATCGGCCGCGGCGGCGAAGCGGCGAACGAGCTGTTCCGCGACGAATACGAGGAAGGGATGGAAGAGGACGCGGCGATCCAGCTCGCACTGGACGCGCTCGACAGGGCCGAAGAGGACGTGACCATCGAGAACGCGGAGATGGTGGTCATCGACGGCGACGGCTTCGACCGGGTGATGCCGGAGGACCTGAAGGACCGCGACTTCAGCCTCTAGTCCATGTACCGTTTTAAACGTCGCTGCGTATTCTTCCCCACAGCATGGACTCCGAGGACGCCATCACCGTCACCTACAGCAACGACCACGATTTCGAGATCCTTGTCGACCCGGACGAGGCGTTCGCATACCGCCGCGGCGAGATCGAGTCGTTCGACCGCGTCCTGTTCGTGCAGGAGATCTTCACCGATGCCGCGGCGGCGGAGAAGGCGTCGATGGAGAACATCGAGGACGCGTTCGGCACCCGGAACGTCGTCGAGGCTGCGGAGGAACTGTTCGAGCAGGGAGAGATGGCGCTGACCACGGACCAGAAGAACCAGCTCCGGGAGGAGAAACGGAAGCAAGTGGTCAGTATCATCGCCCGGCGCGCGATGAACCCGCAGACCAACGCGCCGCACCCGCCGCAGCGCATCGAGAACGCGATGGACGAGGCGGGCGTCCAGGTCGACGCGATGCGCGATGCCGAGGAACAGGTGCAGGAAGTGCTGGACGCGATCCGTCCCAAGATCCCGATATCGATGGAGGAGAAGGAGATGGCGATCCGCGTCCCCAGCAAATACTCCGGGAAAGCATATGGGAAAATCCAGGAGATGAGCTCCGAGGTGCTGGAGGAAGAGTGGGGGAACGACGCGTTCATGGCCCGTGTCCGCATCCCGGCCGGCGTTTCGACCACGCTGATGGAGACGCTGGAGGAGATGACCAGCGGTGAGGTCGAAGTAACAGACATCTGACCAGGTGAGGAAATTTAAGCATTTCCCAGTAGTCACATCTCGGTGATGCCGGTCGACATAGAATCGCTGGCCTCTGCCCGCCAGCACCTGTCGCAGCAGTGGCCCGACCAGAGTTCTGGGTATGTTCCGGACCGCGTGTTCGAGTCAGCCATGCTCGCTGTAGAGGGAGACGGGTTCAACCGTTCACTGTTTATCAGGAGAAGCAACGCGTACGCTCAGAACAATGGGCAAGCCTATATCGCGTTTCCAAAGACCCGCGGTGAATTTGTTATACTCCCGTCCGAAACTGACGGCGCCTACATCGCGCGTGAGCGAGCCGGGTATGATGAGGAGGATCTCCTCCTGTTCGAGGAGGACGCCGACAACGTGCACTTGGCCCAGCCCGCAGCCGAGATAGTCGGGACCCTAGAAGCTGAAACAGTTTCCCACCTTACCGACCACATCGTGCAGGGAGCCGGGGATGTCCGCGGAGTTGTAGCGCTTTCGATGTTCTACCGGGATGCGGAAGATGTACCCGCGTCCGACATCGACCAGCATCTCTCCGATATCGCGCCATACACGCCAACAGAACTTGAAGCAGAGATAGATTTCCATGAGAAAACAGGGTCGAACGGCTATCCGTCCGAGGTCCGAGAGGAGGTCTTGAACCAGGCGCAGGCCTGCCGCCAGGACGGCCTGTCTCGCGAACAGACAGTCGAGCAGCTCCAAGAAGAGTACGATATTCCTGAAGGAACACTTCTCACATGGTTCTTCAACACATCGCTCCGATGGGAAAAATCGTATCCAGACCAGTTCCGCTCCTCGATCGTTGACACGGCACGACAGTTCAAATCCGCTGGATTCAACCGGAAGAACACGTTTTCCATCCTCTCTACTGTCTACGATGTTCCCGAGGGAACGCTCGATCACTGGATGGAGGGAGAGGTCCGGTTTGGCGGGAGAAAATACACGTCGGAGCAGGAAGAGACAGTTGTTGCCCGGGCGCGGACATACAAGGACGACGGGCTGAACAGAACTGAGACCATCGAACAAATAGCAGAAGATTTTCCAGATATCACCGGTGGGACGATAGATAACTGGCTGTCCGAAGAAGGACTGGAATGGGGGTGGTCAGGCCATGGCGCTGACGTCAGGACCCGCATCCTCAACCGGGCGCAGGACTTGCGTGAACAGGGTGTCGGCCGGCGAGAGACTGCCCGCCGCCTTGCCGAGGAATTCGATGGACACGGAGTCCCTGCAGGAACTATCAACAACTGGTTTTCTGAAGAGGATATGAGCTGGTCCGGCTAACAGCTGAATCATGTATAAAAAGTTTTCTCATCCCGCAGGTAATGCGAACGAAGAAGAGGAGAAGGCCTTTCAGGTACATACGGCTTCTCCCCCGCAGGTGAACCAGATGACGACACATTTAGAAAACGGCGACATCGTGCTGCCAGGAGAGGTACTGCACGAAGGCGAAGAATACACCGCGGGAGACGGCACGTTCGAAGAGAAAGGAAGCGTCAAGGCCGAGTTCCTCGGCGCCGTGGACATGCGCGGCGGTGACAGTCTCCGCGTCATCCCCCGTTATAACCCATACGTACCGAGCACCGGCGACCTTGTAATCGGTGAAGTCGAACGGGTCGGCCCGTCCAACTGGAACGTGGACATCGGCTGCCCGTGGAGCGCGTTCATGCACGTTAATGCAGCGGTCGACGAGTACGTCGAC
>JAXIOB010000010.1:8084-9909 GCA_034190585.1 Asbonarchaeaceae archaeon (SeqCode) | reverse complement strand
GGATGCGGCCGCGGTGCTCAATGCGCAGCCGCCGCCCTCGAACCCGATGTCGGTTATCGTGCCGTCGTCGACCGCGGCGGTGAAGGTGAAGGCGTCGCCGCAGTGCGGGTTCTCGACGTGCGCCTCCACGTCCGCGTCCGCTACCGCGCCCTCGTTGTGCGGCTCCTTGAAGTGTTTCAGGATCTTCCCGCGGTACAGCTGTCTCATTCCCCGAACACCCCGACAGCGCCTGCCGTAGCAGGCGCACCGTTCCAGCGGGGAACGGTGCTTCGAACACCGATTCCGCGAATCGGTGTGGGCGGCAATACTGTCGCCCTATCGGGCTCCTCCGCTTCGCGGATCATCAGCCGAACACCCCGACAGCCTTTTCCACCGCCTCCTCCAGGCGGTCGACCTCCTCCACAGTGTTGTACAGGTAGAATGAGGCCCGTGCCGTTGCGGGGACGCCGAGCCGGTCCGCGAGTGGCTGCGCACAGTGGTGGCCACCGCGGACCGCGATCCCATCCTCGTTGAACAGCGAGGACAGGTCGTGCGGGTGCGCACCGTCGACCGTGAACGACACCAGGCTGGAGCGGTCCGCAGGCCCGTACACCGTGACACCGTCCATCGCTGACAGGCGGCGGTACGTATCTTCGGCCAGCTCACGGCTGTGGGCCGCGACGTTCTCCATACCGATATCCTCCAGGTAGTCGACCGCGGCCGCCAGCCCCACCGCGCCGGCGATGTTCGGCGTCCCTGCTTCAAACTTCCACGGCAGGTCGTTCCACTCGCTGCTGTGGTCATCCACGTGTGCTATCATGTCGCCGCCGCGGAGGAACGGCTCTATCTCCGCCAGCAGCTCCTTTTTCCCGTACAGAACCCCTGTCCCGGTCGGTCCGCACATCTTGTGGCCGGAGAACGCGAGAAAGTCCGCACCGAGTTCGTTCACGTCAACCGGGATATGCGGCACTGACTGTGCCGCATCCACGATAATCTCGGCGCCGTGTTGGTGGGCGGCGTCTGCAAGCTCGCGGACAGGGTTCACGGCGCCGAGGACGTTGGACAGGTGGGTGGCGCCGACGAGGGCTGTATCCTCCGACAGCTTGGCATGGAAATCCTCCATGTCGAGTGTACCGTCGTCGCTGATATCCACGTACCGCAGCGTCGCACCGGTCTGCTCCGCAGCGTACTGCATCGGGACTATCATGCTGTGGTGCTCCATCCCTGTCAGAAGGATCTCGTCGCCGTCCGACAGCGTGCTCACGGCGTGGCTGTATGCGACGATGTTCAGCGCCTCCGTCGTGTTCTTGACGAACACCGTTTCGTCCCAGTCCGCACCGATGAACTCCCCGACCGTGGCATGGGCGTCGTCGTACAGCTCCGTTGCCTCGGTCCCGAGCTGGTGTACACAGCGGTGAACGTTCGCGTTATGCTGTTCGTAGAACTCCGTCACCGTGTCGATAACCTGCCGGGGCTTGTGCGACGTCGCGGCGTTGTCGAGGTACGCAAGCGGGGAACCGTTCACCGTGCGGTCGAGCGCCGGGAAATCGTCGCGGAGCTGGCTCGGATCCATGCGAGATAACGCCGTTATTAGCTTTAAAACAGTGTGACGGCGGGATGCACGTGCAGGAACGGTCCGGGCGGCAGCGCTAGAACTGGTCTTCGATGCTGCCCGGGGCGTCGTCCAGCTCCTCGTCCTCGGGGTCGACCTCGTCGACGTCTTCCTCGTCGACCACATCCTTCTCGGGGCTGTCCTCCTCGTCTTCCGCTTCGTCTTCTTCCCCGGTCTCGTCCTCGTCGGCCGCGGGTTCGTCCACGGCTTCTTCCGGCTCCATCTCGTCGGCCG
>JAXIOB010000010.1:0-7984 GCA_034190585.1 Asbonarchaeaceae archaeon (SeqCode) | reverse complement strand
CTCGTCGGCCGCGGGTTCGTCCACGGCTTCTTCCGGCTCCATCTCGTCGGCCGTGTCTTCTTCCTCGTCGGCAGCGCCGGCCGGCGGCGCCATCGGTTCCTCGTCGACAGCTTCGTCGTCGACCGGTTCTTCGCCGGTTTCCTCTGGTTCAGCGGGTTCGGCCGCTTCGACCGGTTCCGCAGCTTCCTCCGATTCCTCGACCGCTTCACCAGTGTCTCCGGCCTCCCCGAGCCGTTCGACGACATCGCCGAACGCGAACTTGCTGCCGACAGAATTGATCTCCACTTCAACCCGCTCCCCGACCTCGGTGTCAGGGACGAAGACAACGAAATTATCGACACGGGCTATCCCGTCGCCCTTCGACCCGAGGTCATCGATCTCTACTTCATACGTTTCTCCTTCTTCAACAGGCTTGCCGCCGCCGTAGTCATCGTCGTCTTCACCGAATGCCATGGATAATCACCAGTCCGTGCCTGGATTTCCGCCGGCAAACTTTAAAAGGTGCTGGCCGGTGCAGCACCCTGATAAATCTCCTCTCCCCATACCAGCGTATGCCACCACAGGGAGACCAGTGCCCGTTCTGCCAGCTGCTGGACAACCCGGAGCAGACGTTCGACGTGGCGGAGTCGGACAGCTTCAAGGCGTGGCTGGACATCAACCCGCGGGCGAAAGGCCACACCATGATCGTGCCGCGGGAACACGTCGGCGGTCTGGAGGACGTGGGCGGCGGCGAACTGTTCGACCTTGTCGCCGCGGTCGCCGCGAAGGCCCGGGCCGCACTGGGGGCGGACGGTGTCTCCATCGTCATCAACGACGGGGAGGCGGCCGGGCAGCGGCTTGACCATTTCTACGTCCAGGTGTTTCCACGGTTCGACGGGGAGGAGAACGAGGGTGCTCCCGCGGGAGCGGTGTTCCAGCCGCTGGAGGATGCGGACGAGGCCGACCTGGAGGAGTGGAGCACTGCGATGGAATCAGCGGACGTTGGCGGCGACGACTCCATCGAGGGGAAGGCGAAACCGTTGCTGGACCGGAAGCGCGGCGGGAACAGCGAGGAGGAGAAACAGGACGGGGAGACGGACAGGAGCACGGATAGCGGGGCCGGCGAGGACAGGCCGGACTGGGACGAGGACGGTGCAGAGTTCAAATAACGCCTTTAAATCTTCTTGCGTATAAGGCGGTATGCCGCTTGATTTCCAGGCGATGGAGGAATCTGTACGCGACTTCTGGGCGGAGGACGATATCGTTGAGAAGGTGCGACAGTCGACCGAAGGCAACGACCCGTTCTTCATGATCGACGGCCCGCCGTACCTGACCGGGCCGCCGCATATGGGCCAGTTCCAGAACAAGGTGACCAAGGACGTGATGCTGCGGTTCAAGCAGATGCAGGGCTTTGACGTGCATGATCAAGCGGGGTTCGACACGCACGGACTGCCGAACGAGGTGAAGACCGAGGAGGAGCTCGGCATCGAGAACAAGAACGACATCGGGACCGAGATATCCGTGGCGGAGTTCATCGAGGCGTGCAAGGACCGCGCCGTCTCCGCGCAGGACGTATGGCGCGACGTGATGTGGCGGCTCGCAGTATGGCAGGATTTCGAAGACCCATACCTCACCTACGACCCGGACTACATAGAATCGGAGTGGTGGTTCATCGACCAGGCCAGCGACCGCGGCATGCTGTACGATGCGGAAAAACCGATTTACTGGTGCGGCCGGTGCCAGACCTCGCTCGCCGGGTACGAGGTCACGGACGAGTACCGCGAGGTCACCGATGACGCGATCTACGTCAAGTTCCCTGTCAGGGGAACCGACCAGGAGTACTTCCTGGCATGGACGACCACGCCGTGGACCGTCCCGGGGAACATGGCCATCCTCGTCAACCCTGACTATGAATACGCAAAGGTCGAGGTACAGGATGAGGGGACGCTTATCGTGGCGGAGAAGCTTGTGGAGGAGGTGATGCAGAACGCAGGGTACGACGAGGACGAGTGGCTGGTGTCAGAGACGGTCAGCGGTGAGGAGCTCGCAGGAACAGGCTACCTGCACCCGCTTGTCGACGAGGTCCCGGAACAGGAGGACCTGAACGATGCGTACCGGAACGTCCACACCGTGCTTGCCGAGGACGAGCTGGTGACGCTGGAGGAGGGGACCGGCGTGGTGCATGCCGCGAGCGGGCACGGTCCGGAGGACTACGAGGTCGTCAAGGAATACGACATCCCTGTATTCTCCCCCGTCGACGAGGAAGGCGATTACACCGTGGAAGCAGGAGAATACAGCGGGCAGAACGTGTACGACGCGAACCCGGGCATCGTCGACGACCTGGAGGAGAACGGCTACCTGTTCCACGCCGAAAAAGTATCGCACGAGTTCCCGCACTGCTGGCGGTGCGACGCCCGCATCCTGTACCGCGCCGCAAGACAGTGGTTCCTGGAGATCGACGAGATCAAGGAGACGATGATCGAGGAGAACCGGGACGTGGACTGGTACCCGGAGAATGCAGGTAGCAAGCGGTTCCACAACTGGCTGGACGGTGCGCACGACTGGTGTATCTCACGGCAGAACTACTGGGGCGTCCCGCTCCCAGTGTGGGAGTGCAGCGACTGCGAGGAACGGACGGTTATCGGCAGCTTCGGCGAACTGGAGGAGAAGGCCGGTGTGCTGCCACAGGATTTCGACCCGCACAAACACGTCGTCGACGAAATCACATGGAGATGCGATGAGTGCGGCGGGACGATGGAACGCGTCCCCGACATCATCGACGTGTGGTGCGACTCCGGGTGCGCACCGTTCGCGTCGCTGCACTACCCGTTCGAGGAGGACGAGTTCGACCGGAAGCACCCGATGGACTTCATCGTGGAAGGCAGCGACCAGATCCGCGGCTGGTTCTACAGCCTGATGTTCTGCAGCGCCACACTGTTCGACGAGGCGCCGTACGACCAGGTGCTGCTGCAGGCGTTCGTCACCGACGAACATGGGGAGAAGATGAGCAAGTCGAAGGGCAACTTTGTCACCGCCGACGACGCCATCGACCGCGTCGGTGCAGACCCCGGCCGGTTCTGGGTGAACTGGAACGGGCCGATGTGGGAGAACCCGAAACTCGATTTCGACGAGATACGGAACGAGGTATTCCCTATCCTGAACACGTACTGGAACACTGTCCAGTTCCTCCAGGACTACGGCGACGACGTGGAGCAGCCGGACGAGCTGCAGCCGGAGGACGAATGGATCCTGTCCCGGCTCAATGACCTGTTGCACGGTGCCGCCGACCTGTACGATACCTGCCACTACCACGAGCTATGCCGCGAGTGGGAGGACCTCATCGTCGAGGACCTGTCCCGGTGGTACGTGAAGCTGGTGCGAGACCGGGTCAAGGACGGCGACGACGCCGCGGTGTGGACGCTGCGGCACGTCCTGAAGCAGGCGACGCTGGTGATGGCGCCGATCATCCCCCATATCACCGAGCAGGTGTACCAGGACCTGTTCGCCGGCGAACAATCTGTCCATATGGAGGAGTTCCCTGCGGCAGACGAGGACGCGGTGGACCGGGAACTGGAGCGGCAGATGGCGACGGTCCGCGACCTGGTGGACACCGTCAGCGCGGTGCGGGACCGGGAAGGGATGAACCTGCGGTGGCCTGCACAGAAGATCGTTCTCTCCGTCACCGAGGACGCGAAAGCGGCGGTCGACCGGTTCGACCACGTGGTGAGGGACCGGGCGAACGTGAAGGATATCGAGTTCGGCTCAGTAGAGACGCGACTGGTCGCAGAACCGGACTACGCGGAGATCGGTCCGCGGTTCGGGAAGGACGCTGAGGAGGTCGCCAGGTACATCACCGAGATGGACCGGGAGCAGATCCAGCAGGTGCAGGACGTCGGCGAGATCTGGCTTGACGACCACCAGGTCCGCGAGGAGGATATCGAGGTCCGGGAGGAGGCCTCGGGACACGTCTCCGGCAGCGAGTTCTCCGGCGGCGAGGTGTACCTCGACACCGAGATGACACCGGCGCTGGAGCAGGAGGCACTGGTGCGGGAGCTGGTCCGGAACATCCAGGAGGCACGGAAGGGGGCAGGGCTGGATATGCAGGACGACATCGACCTGTACCTGTGGGGGCACGAGGACGCGGTAAAGGAATGGCAGGACGAGATCACGGACCAGGTCAACATCAACGAGCTGGTGGTCGGGGAATCAGGCGGCGGTCACCGCGGCACCGCCGCGTTCCAGGACGACGAAATCAAGTTCGGGTTCGACGAGGTGTAGATCGATGCAGGAGCTGCAACAGTTCTGCCGGACGAACGGTATCGACGCCGAGTTCATCGAGACCGACGGCTCCGAGACCGCCGAGGACGCGGCACAGGCACTGGACACCACGGTGGGGCATATCATCAAGAGCCTGGTGTTCATCGCCGGCGGTGACCCGGTCCTGGTCATCGTCCGCGGCAGCGACCACGTCAGCGAGGAGAAGGTGTCGGAGACGTTGCACGTGGACGGATGCCGCCTCGCCGAGCCGGACGAGGTGAAGGACGCGACAGGGTATCCTGTCGGCGGTGTGCCCCCGGTCGGCGCCGGCCTGAGAAAGCTTGTGGACGAGGCAGTACTGGAGATGGACGAGGTGTACGGCGGTGCCGGTGCACCGGACCGGGTGATCGGGCTGGACCCGCGGTACATCGTCGGCGAGGACGATTTTGTCGCGGATGTGACGGTGTAGACGACCGATTTAAAGCTCGTTCTCCGTCTGCAGAGACATGTACGAGGAAGCTATCGACTATCTCGAGAGCGTCGATGCCGGCGAAGACGTGTTGATCGTGCACCACTGGGATATGGACGGCTCCGCATCGGCCGCCATCATCTCGGAGATCCTGGAGGAGGTCCGCGGCGAGCCCGCGGACACGATATGCCTGCCGCGCGGCCGGAAGCACACGGTGGGGGAGCGGGCGGAGAACGTCATCCGGAACACCGGTATCGGGCGGCTGGTCGTGCTGGATATGAACGTCCCTGCCGACCGGCTGTCGGAACTGGCCGCACTCGGCCCCGACATCCTCCTCATCGACCACCACGGGTTCGACGAAGTCCCCGAGGACGCGGTGTTCGTGAATCCGCGTGTGGAGGACGAGGAAGCGTACGTCCCCGCCGCCAAACTCTGCAACGATATCGCGGCCGAGTTCGGGCTGGACCGGGACTGGATCGCCGGCCTCGGCATCATCCAGGACTTCGCGGTGGAGGGGCACGAGGACCTGTTCGAGCGGTTGCAGGAGCAGCATCCCGAATATTTCCCGGACGAGATTTCACAGCATACGCTGGCGAAAGAATGCCGGTACGGCAAGTACTCGACCGTGATGAACATCAAGCCGTACAGCCATACCGACCGGTGCGCACGGCTGGCGCACGACGCGCTTGTGAACAGCGACGGGCTGGATGAGCTGGAGGTGCAGGAGGAGTACGGCAGGTTGAAGGAATTCTACCAGCAGATGCAGCGCGAGATGCAGACCGTGATACGTCGGTTCGATGAGGAGAAGCAGGTGTACGAGGAAGAGCAGATGGTCACGTTCCGGTTCGACTCCGATTTCCATATCAACTCGTCCATCGCGACCAACGTGTCGATGGAGGACGAAGACTGGGTGTACCTGGTGGCGAACACGCACGGCGGCGAGGCCAGTGTCTCCGCACGGTGCCAGTCGGGCCGCCTGGACCTGGGGCAGGTGATGCAGGACGCGCTGCCGGACGGTGTGGGCGGTGAGGCCGGCGGGCACCGGGCCGCAGCCGGTGCATCCGTCCCCGCTCCGATGCTGGACAGGTTCCTGGCGAACGTCCGGGAACAGCTCTAACCTGTTTTCTGCAGGACGAGGAAAAGATGGTCCTCGTGAAACGGGCTGAGCTTCCGGCCGGCGATGATGTCGAACGAGTCCTGCAACTGTTGCTTCGCCTCGTCGAACACTGTTTCCGGCGGCTTCTCGCTTGAGACGGACTGCGCTTTTATCGCAAGGAATGCATGGCCGCCGTCCCGGAGAAACATGTCCGCATTGCGTTCCAGGATGCCGACCTGGTCGCGCTGCGCCACGTCCTGGTAGAGCACGTCCACCGTGGAACACAGCGGGGCGTAATCGTCAGGCGTCCTCGCATCGCCGATGACCGGTGCGATGTTGTCCCGCGTGTCGGCCAGTACGACCAGCTGCCGCGCCACCGCCGGCGCGTACTCCACCGCGTACACCATCCCGTCTGCGGTGATATCGGAGAAGTGGGAGACGGTGGTGCCTGTGGAGGCCCCGAGATACAGCACGTAGCTGTCCTGTTCCACCGGGAACGCCTCCAGGTCCTTCGTCAGCGCGGCAGCCGCCTTCGACCGGTGCGGATCCCAGCGGCGGTACTCGATTCCCTGTTCCGCGACCAGCTCCTCGCCGTATACTGTCTCCCCGGGTACACGGTTCTCGGTGTATAACCGGTCATGGTCGGCGAAGACACCGGGATGGATCTGGTCCATACGGTGGAGCGGCACCGTAACATAAAATAATCTGGGGATTTCACCGCGTTCCACGGCGAAGCGATGAACGAACAGCAGCCACTGGCGGCGGACTGGGACTACCTTATCATCCTCGACGCGTGCCGGTACGACACGTTCGAACAGGTGTACGACGAGTACCTGACGGGGTCGCTGGAGAAGCGGCGGAGCATCGGGTCGTCGACGCCGGAGTGGGCGGCGAAAACGTTTACCGGCGAGCACGACATCACATATTTCTCCCCAAACCCGTTTATCAACGGTCTCGGCATCCCTATCAACGAGATGCAATGGGGCTCCAGCTGCGATTACGACTGGGCAGCCGCGGACCATATCGACACGGTCATCGACCTGTGGTATTCATCGTGGGACGAGGAGCTGGACACGGTGACCCCGGACGCGGTGAACCAGGCGGTGCGGGAGCACCAGGCCGAGATCGATGCGACGGAGCGCACTGTCATCCACTACATGCAGCCGCACGCGCCGTATATCACCCAGGGAAAGGGACGGAAGGAGGGGCAGATACGGAAGAGTCTGAAGGAGGCGAAGGAGGAAGGCGCAGTCGGCGGCGGCCTCGTTGCATCGTTGCTGGACCCTGTGCTACCGCGGCTTGAACGGTTCCTGGAGGACAGCGAGCTGGCGATGAAGGCCGGCTTGCTGCTGGAGCTGGACGCGGCCAGCCTCCTCAAGGTAGGCCGTGAGGGCAGCCGCGAGGTACTGGAGGAGTACTACGAGGCGAACCTCCGGCTGGTGCTGGAGCACGTCCGGGAACTGGTGCAGGAGCTGGACGGGACCGTCGTCGTCACGTCGGACCACGGCGAGGCGTTCGGCGAGGACGGGGTGTGGGAGCACCACGTGGAGACGCACATCCCGGCGCTGATGGAGGTGCCGTGGCTGGAGGTCGACGGCGTCGTCCATGAAGAGAAACATGCTCAGTGATGTTCTACCGTCTCGATAGCGTTTCTCCCCGCCTTCCGAATGTTCCCCGGTACGTCGTAAATGTCTGACCGCAGCTCTTCCGGTGAGAACCATCTAAGTCCGTCGTGTTCGTCCGCGTGGGTGGCCTCGTTCTCGTCTGCGACGGTGGCGAGGTACAGCAGGCTGCAGTGCCAGTGACCGTCACGGATCTGGTGGAGGTTCACGCGGAACGGTTCCGGTAGGTTGTAGGAACCGTCCGGCGAGTCCTCGGACCGGGTCGACGGGTGGAACGATACCTCGATCCCTGTCTCCTCCAGTGTTTCCCGCCGCGCGGTCTCGTCCGGCGTCTCCCCTTCTTCCACGTGGCCGCCGGGCTGCAGCCACATCCCGAGTTTGCGGTGTTTCAGAAGAAGGAGGCGGCCGCTGTCCACGACCAGGCAGCCACCGGTGAAGTCACGGTCCGCGTCCTCAGGAACCCTTCCCATGCTTCACCTCTTCGAACGTCTCCTCGACATCGTCCGCGAGCTCGTCGCCGCGGAACTCGCCGTCGTACTGGTCGATGCGGGCGGCGATGGA
>JAXIOB010000036.1:0-9923 GCA_034190585.1 Asbonarchaeaceae archaeon (SeqCode) | reverse complement strand
GCGAAGATGCCGACCGCGGACAGTGCGACCGCGCCGAGTGAGGTCTCCAGACCGTTCTGGCCGGCGAGCATGTTCGCCGCGTTCACGACACAGGTCACCGCGACCGGGACCAGCAGCAACGGGTAGAGCAGGCCGAACTGGATCGCCCCGTCGAACGGGATATGCATCACCGTCGTCCCCGCCTTCACCGCCATCAGCGGCAGCGCCGCGATGACCGGGGCGAGGAACTTGTATTTCTGGGCGAGGCCGACCCGGACCTGGTGGTTCCCTTTCTCCTCCACTCCGGCCTCCCTGTCAACGTGGATGTCGTCGATAAGACCGATGAACGCGATGATGAACGTCGACGAAAGCGCGGCAAGCACCAGATCGATGTTGGCCGCCGGCGCGGCGGGGACGAACGTTGTCAGGCCGATGAAAAGACTGACCGCGGCAAGAAACCCGAATATGACGGCGACTCCGCCGGACGTCGGGAGCTCCGGGCGGTCCGCCTTCTGCTGGTCGATGCCGACGATACCGGACGAGCGGAGGAACCGTATCGCCTCCGGCGTCAGCACGAGCGTTGTGACGAATCCGGCCGCCACCGCGGCGGCAAGGAAGGCCCCAGGCATAGCTTCGTGCTCCCATCACAGTTTTTAAAGCATTCAGGTACTGAACGCGTCCTTCACCGCTGTTTCAACCGTTTCGTGCTGTTGCTCGAAAAAGTAGATGAGCTCCTCTGTGTAATAGGCAGCCCCTATAATCGCGCCGTACAACGCGAGCGACACGCTTTCAGGTGTCACGACGTGCCATCCTTCCTGGAGGACTGTGGCCTCCAGGCCCTGTGGCAACGTGACCAGGAGGGATGAGAGCGGGTACAGGAGTGGTACCGCGCCCTCGTTGAACAGGTCGGCGACAACGTGGCCGGTGAGCATCACGAAAAGCAGCAGTGAGAGGCTCTGGTACCGTATCGATTCCGAGCCGCGTTCGTAGCGGTACGATGCGTAGAAGAGTGCCGCCGGGAGGAGGCCTACAACAAGGAAGGAGTGGAACGCCCGCTTGTACGGGAGCGCCCCAGCCAGAAAGAGGAGGTGGTCGATATCTATCAGGACGGCCGAGAACGCCACCAGCACCACCCAGAGAGGGCGGTGGTCGAGACGTACGTTGACCGCCATACCAGCGATAAATGCGAACACGAAATGGAACAGCGAATCCATGGAACGACTCCCGACCTGACTTCATTTATTGGTTCTGGCTGTAGTCAACCCGCCACATCTTCACGAACCCGTTGTCGAACACTTCCGTGAACCGCGGCATACCGTGGGCGTCCATCACGTACAGGTTGACCAGCGTCGACCCCATCACGTCCTGCGGGATGTACACGAGGGTCTGGTGCTGCCGGTACGGGTGGAACGACACGCAGCCCGGGACCGCGGAGCGGTTCTCGGGAACGTCGACCTTGCGGACGCCGTCCTCCGAGCAGACGCTGCCGATGACAGCGGTGCCGCGGCGGGTCTGCATCAGCGGTGTCCCACTGATCTCCAGGCCGTCGGCGGTCTGCCTGAACGGGACGAGGAACCGTGTCCCACGGGTCTGGTACATCAGATATGTCTGGTTGTTGGCCGACGTCGTCAGGCAGCGGTTGTTCCGTGAGCGGCAGGAGGCCGTCTGCATGGAGCTGAACTCGTTGTTGTTCCTGTTGTGGATCTGCGACACCGCCGAGTACTTCCCTATCATCGACGAGTCCAGCACCACGTAGTCCACAGAAAGGCTCTGCAGCCAGTCCATGTGCTTCGTATGGTCCTCCGCCGTCAGGAAATCGGCCAGCGGCAGGTTTATCTTCCCCTCTCCCGGCTGCGCGTAGAACCCCATGTTGCCGCCGTCCGCGATGGCCGCACGGGCACCGATGGTCTCGAACCAGTACCCGTAGTCCCACCAGGACAGGACGACCGAGTCCGCCGGAGTCTCCTCCCGCATGAACTCCAGGTTCTCCATCCACAGCTGGTTCGGCGAGCCGCCGATGCCCTGTGCCATGCTGTACGCCGCTGCACCGTTGAACAGGACGACCGCGACAAGCAGGATCCCGAGGACAGCGCGGTACGCGCGGGACGCCTCGAACTCGACGTCCGCGTCCGCGAGCTGCTGCCACACCGTTGATTGCCGTAGCTGGTGCAGCCCGACCGACAGGCCGTAGCCCGCCATCAGCGCGACCGGTTGCGCGGTCAGGAACAGCAACCGCGACTTCTGGGCGGCACCGTACAGGGTGGAAACGATCCAGAGCACAGGGATGAGAAGGTACCAGCGCTGCTTTATCGGCACATTTCTCTCCGGCGCCAGTACGAGGAGGCCTGCACCGACAAGTGAGACCGCCCCCACATAGAGGAACGCCGTCACCGCCCGCGGCATCCCCACGGCCAGCAACAACAGCGCGTAGGCGATCGAAACGATGTATAGCCCGCCGTATACCAGGCGGTCGCGGTCCTCCGCCCCGAAATAGAGTGCGGCAGCGCCGGCGACCGCCGGCGGGACCGCTGACAGCAGCCAGAACAGGCTGCGCTGGGATAGCAGGGTCCCGACGGTGAGGAACAGTGCGGCCGATGCAGCAGCAACGCCGCCGTACGCAACAGTCAGGGACACCTCCTCCCGGTCGATGAACCGGGCGATGAACATGCCGCCCACGACCGCGAGCAGCACCCCTGTCCCGATAAGCGAGAACGTCCAGCCGCTGAACAGCTCCGACAGCGGCGCTATCGCACCAGGAAGCACCTGCTGTGCGCGGAACGCGCCGAGCTGTCCGATTATCTGGCCTGCCCGCGCAGCCTGGTTCTCGGCCACCGTCCCTGCGATAACCCCGCCGCCGCTCTGCGTGGCGCGGCCCACGAACCCCATGACGTAGCCTGCAAGCTTCTGGGAGTAGAGCGGGGACAGGAACAGCAACAGCCCGCCGCCCGCATACAGGCCGGGCACCACGTAATCGAGCCTGTCCTCCGTGACCACGTCGTAGGATTCAACCAGATACCGTATCCAGATAAGGGCGAGCAGCCCGAAGCTAAGGACGAACGCGCCGTTCGGGATAGACCAGCCGCCAGGGTTTATTGCGGCGGCGGCGATGTGGCCGATAAGAAGGGTCGGCGTGAACGCCGCGATCAGCCGCTCCCTGTCACGCTCCAGCAGCGCCGCCGGGACAAGCACCAGCGGGTACAGCAGCACGAGGAACTTTGCACCGCCCCATACCGTCAGCGCGAGGCCGAGCGCCGCTCCCGACAGCATGCCGGCCGGCCAGCTGGTGTGGCGCCACGCGCGCGTCAACAGATAGATAGAGGATATCATCAGGAACGCCGCGAACGGCTCCTTCTCGAACCACCCTGCAGAGGACCTGTGGAGAACGCCGGGTGCGGCCGCGAGGAAGAACGCTGCAAGGATCCCTGTCTGCCGGTCGAACAGTTCCTTCCCGGCAAAATACATCGCGACCACCATGAGCGCGCCCGCTAACGCGGGGTAGACCTGCGCCCACGTCAGAAAGTCCATGAACGGGGCGACGAGCTGGTACAGGTACGCGGGGATGAATATGTCGCCGTTGTTGAGCAGGTAGGTCGGTGTGCCGTACGGGAAATACCGCCACACATCGATCATCGGCATCCCGCCGCCGGTCGCCACCGCCTTGGACATCCGTGCGATCATGTACGGGTCCAGCGCCTGGAGGTACTGCATCCCGCTCTGCGGGATGAGACGTATCCACAGCGCGAACACGAATACGAGCGACAGGAGTCCAGGGTACTTCCCCGATGCCCTGATATCCCCCGGTTCAGCGTCCTGCAGCCACTGCAGTCGGTCCCGGAGAGCCATGCCAACGTTCCCCTATACCACTTTTAAATTAGTTCGTTCGCTGTTGATAGCTGTTACAAGAGGTTTTGACCGGTATGAACCAGTATTCCGTGCGCGACGTGTTCGACACCGCCTACGAGCACCCACGCCGCGCGCTCCTGGTGCCGGCACTGATGTTTCTCGCTGCCGCCGGGGTGCTGCTGGCCAGCTACGCCACCGACGGGGCAGCACTGGAGAAAGGGATCGACTTCACCGGGGGGACAGAGGTCCACATCCCTGTCACCGGTGACGTCTCGCCCGGCGCTGTCGAAGCAGCGTTCGGCGGCGAAGCCTCGGCGCGGACGATGAGCGGAGGGGGGACGCAGTGGGTGATCGTGGAGACCAAGCAGACCTACAACCAGGACGGTGTCGCGCGGCTTCTCAGTGATGCCGGGATCCCGTTCGACCAGGATACCGGGTTGAGTATCCGGACGCTCGGTGCCGCGGTTGGTTCCGCGTTCTTCCGCGAGGCACAGCTCGCGGCAGCCGCAGCCCTGCTTATCATGTCCATCGTCATCTTCGTCGCGTTCCGCAGCATCGTGCCATCGCTCGCGGTCATCCTGGCCGCGGTCACCGACATGCTGGTGGCGCTGGCAGGGATGGCCGTCCTCGGCATCGACCTCACGCTGGGGTCGCTCGCCGCATTGCTGATGCTGCTCGGCTATTCAGTGGATACAGATATCCTGCTGTCGACGCGCGTCCTGAAACAGAGCAAGGGCGACCTCGCCGACAGGATATGGAGCTCCGTCGCCACAGGGTCGACGATGACGATCGCGGCCATCGCCGCGTTCGCGGTCCTGTTCGTTGTATCGCCGTCGAGCACGCTCGACCAGATCGCTGCCGTCATCGTCATCGGACTGGCAGCCGACCTCCCTATCACCTGGCTGGGGAACGCGTTCATCCTCAAATGGCACGTGGAGCGTGATGGCGTATGAACTGGGACGGCGTGAAACGGGACTGGCGGATCTGGCTGCTCATCGTCTCGCTGCTGGTCTCGTTCGGGCTGATATTCAACCCGGCGAACCCGTATGTAAAGCAGGACGGAGAGATCAGGCTGAACACGAATATCAAGCAGGGGCTGGACCTGAAAGGCGGTGCACGGGTCCTCATCAAACCGGTCCCCGAGGACGGCAAGGTCACCGACAAGATTATCAAGCAGACGAAGGACACGCTCCGGACGCGTGTATCCGCCTTCGGACTGCAGGAAATGGACATCCGTGAGGTCGGTGTCGGCGGCGAACTACATATCCAGATCGAACTGGCCGGCGCCAACACGTCCGACCTGACAGAACTAATCAACCGTACCGGCCGGTTCGAGGCACGTATCCCGTTCACTGTCGCCGACGGAACGACGTTCGATCTGGGCGACGAACAGTACACCGCACAGCTTGAAGGAGAGACACTGACCGTCGGCGGGGAGACCGTGCAACTGCACGAGTCGTTCAACCTGAGCAGCGGGGAACACACCATCCCGTTCACCTATTCGAACCATACAGCCGAGGGCGCGGTGATTTCGCCGCTGGCGTTCTCCGGCGACGACATCCTCGGCGTCGACATCAGCAACCGGGTGTCCGGCATCCAGCCTACCAACAGCGGCTGGCAGTTCCAGTTCCAGGTATCCATCACCGAGGGAGCAGCGGAACGTGTCCGTGACATCGCACAGGCGATGACCGGCGGCACCACCTATCTCCGCGACCCCACGACAGGGAACAACGCCAAACTCGTGCTGTTCCTCGACCAGGAACAGATCAGCGCGCTGAACGTCCGTAGCTCGTTCCAGGAGTCGCTCGTCCAGCAGCCCGTCATCACCGGTGGCGCACAGAGCCGGGAGGAGGCCGTCCAGCAGATGAACGAGTTGAAATCGGTGCTGAAGAGCGGGGCGTTACCCGTACCGATTAAGATCGTACGTACTACGCGGGTGTCACCGACACTCGGCCAGCAGTTCCTCCGGACCGCAGTCACCGCCATCATCGTCGCGATCCTGGCGGTCGCACTGGTCATCTACCTGCGGTACCGGGACCCCAAAATCGTTATCCCGCTTACCATGACCGGGTTCTCCGAGCTCGTCATGATATTCGGGTTCGCGGCCGCCGCGGGGTGGACCATCGACCTGCCGTCGATCGCAGGCATCATCGCAGCGATCGGTACCGGCGTCGATGACCAGATCATCATCACCGACGAACGCGGACGGCGGGACCGCCGCAGCCTGAAAGAACGGTTCAAGCGCGCATTCTTCATCATCTTCACCTCTGCCGCGTCGACGATAGGCGCGATGCTCCCGCTGACACGGATCGGGGCGGGCGCTATCACCGGGTTCGCAGTGACCACCATCGTCGGCGTCATCATCGGAGTCTCCATCACCCGGCCCGCATACGCCCGCGTCCTGCAGTACATGGACGGATAGAACAAGAACGCCTACTGCAGCGACATGATCGCGTCCGCCGGACTGTCGTGTTCCTCAAGTGCGGCCCGCGCCTCATCCTCTGAAACGCCTGCCCGCTCCATCACCAGCTCAACATCGCCGGAATCAGCGGCGTCGCTCTCAACCTCCTGGTAGTCTCCCTGCAGCTGGAACAGTTCCTGTCCCTGCACCTCCATCCGGCTCAGCTGAGGCGCCTCAAACACCAGTTCACGGCCGTCCGATGTCTCGACAGTCACACGGTCAACGTCCATCTCCTCCATATCCATGCCGAGCTGCTTCATCATCTGTTCCATGTTGCTGGGGTCGAACATTGTCTTGCGCATGCATCCGGGCTGCAGCTTTAAAACAGGACGACACGGCACAGGTCCGAACGTTCGGACTCTCCTGGTCGCGTCTGGAAGCGGTTCCAGTGCGGCGGCACAATGGAATTTTGAACCGGTTGTAAGGGTGTCGTCGGCGAGGACTGGGTATGTTGCAAATCTTCGTGGCGCTCGCGGCCGGGCTCGCCGCCGGTGTAGCCACCGGGTTACTCCCAGGACTCCACCCGAACTCCGTCATCTTCCTGCTCCTGCCGGTCTACTTCCAGGTGCAGCCGGCCCCGATGGTGTTCGTGGCGTTCGCGACAGGGATGAGTACTGTCCACACCTTTGTCAGCTTCATCCCGTCAGTCTTCGTCGGGGCTCCTGAAGGAGATACCGCGCTCTCCGCGTTACCCGGGCACCGGTTGCTGCACGACGGGCGGGGACGCGAAGCTGTCGGGCTGACAGTGGCCGGCGGCCTCCTCGCCGCAGGGATAGCAGCGGCCAGCCTTCCTGTGCTGTTCGCTGTCGTCCCGCCGGTATACGCCGCGGTCGCGCCGCACATGCACGTCTTCCTGCTCGCGGTGCTGGGGTATCTCGTCCTGACGGAACGACGACCTGTCGCCGCAGCAGGTATTGTCCTCCTCGCCGGTGTGCTCGGTCTGATGGTGCTTACGTCCCCGCTCGCCAACACGCAGTATGTCCTGTTCCCACTCTTCGCCGGCATGTTCGGGCTGTCCATCATCCTCGAGAGCCTTGGGGCAGGGATGGGGACGCCACCACAGGGACGCAGCCTCCCGCCACGGCTCAGGGACGCAGCCAGTGGCGGGGTGAAGGGAGTGGCCGCCGGTGTGATCGCCGGGTTCCTGCCAGGCATCGGGTCGTCCCAGAGCATCCTCCTCGTACAGCGGGCGGAGGAGCCGGGTGCGGAAGAATTCCTGGCGGCGCTCGGCGGTGTGACGACCACAGACCTGTTTTTCTCCCTCGCCGCGCTGTACCTTATCGGCAACCCGCGGAGCGGTGCAGCGGTCGCGATGCAACAGGTCCTCCCCGCGGTCCGTTTGCCTGTCATCGGTCAGGTCCTCGGGATGTCGATGGTCGGTGTGGGTGCCGGTGCGCTGGTCACGCTACAAATCAGCTCCCGTGTCTCCGCTGCACTGTCGCGCGTCAACTACCGGTACCTGCTGACCGGTACGGCGGTTTTCGTCGCCGCGGGGAGCGGGGTATTGAACGGGTGGTTCGGACTGCTCGTCCTTGTCACGGCGACCGCCCTGGGCGTGTTCACCGCTCGTATCGGTGTCCGCCGCAGCACCTGTATGGCGGTATTGATCGTTCCGACAGTCTTCCACTACGCACCTGTCGAGGCCGCGCTCTTCTGAACGAAGATTCTGTGAGAGAAACAACTAGAATGGGATTTCGCGGTCCCAGTACAGTGTCAGGCGGTTCGACACCACCGACCGGTGTGCGTCGCCCTGATCCACCAGAACCTCGAGCCGTTTCCTGGCGGTATGCCAGTCGACGTCCATCTCGTCCGCGACCTCGTTCGTGGAAAGAGGACGGTCGGTATTTTTCAGTACCCGGAGCGCGTCTTCCATACAATTCCGAACATTCTGAAGCCTTAAAATAGTGAACTAAGTGTGTAAGGACTCCGACTCCCTGGTTTCGGGTGGAAATGATTTCAAACAGTGTTGCGTTTGGAAACAGTTGTTATAACACCGTTATTTTATTGGTTGGTTGTGGTGGCGTTTCCAGAAGAAAGAAAGGGGTGGTGGGGAAGGTTCGGATGCAAAACCGATTTAAACGTTCGACGCTGAACCAAGTTCACTTCTGGTGTAGGGGAAGCAATGGGCGACGAACAACTCCAGCAAATGTTCTCCGAATACCTGGAAAAGGAGAGTGTTTTCAGGAATAAGGAGCTTCTCGACACCAGCTACAAGCCCGACGAGATCCTGCACAGGGACAAGCAGGTCGACGAGCTCGCGTCGATCCTGGCGCCGTCGCTGAAGGGGGACGACCCCTCCAATCTCTTCGTGTACGGCACCGTGGGCACCGGCAAGTCGCTCTGTGTGCGGCACGTCTCGGACGAGTTACGTGAAGCCGCAGAGAAGTCGGACGAGCAGCTGAACATCGTGTATGTCAACTGCAAGATGAAGAAGGTCGCAGATACTGAATACCGGCTGGCGGCGCAGCTCGCACGCGAGATGGGGGAGGACGTTCCCTCCACAGGCCTGCCGACGGACGAGGTGTACGACCGATTCTTCACGGCACTGGAGGACGGGGACGACGACGTCGTGATCATCATCCTGGACGAGATCGATGCGCTCGTGAAGAAAATCGGGGACTCGTTCCTGTACAACCTGACCCGGGTCAACGACGACCTGGACGATACGAAAGTCTCCATCGTCGGTATCTCGAACGACCTGAACTTCACCGACTACATGGACTCCCGCGTGAAATCCTCGCTGTCGGAGGAAGAGATCATCTTCCCGCCGTACAACGCACTCGAGCTCAAGGAGATACTGCTGCAACGGACTGACGACGGCTTCCACGACGAGGTCCTGGCGGACGGCGTTATCTCCAAATGCGCTGCACTCGCTGCATCGGAGCACGGGGACGCCCGGCGAGCCCTCGACCTGTTACGGGTGGCGGGAGAACTCACGGAGCGGTCGAACGAGTCCGAGATCACGATCGAGTTCGTAGACCGGGCGCAGGAGAAGATTGAGAAGGACCGGCTGAAGGAGACCATCCGCTCCCAGCCCAAGCAGTCCAAACTTTTGCTCTACGTGATCCTGCAGAACCACGAAGACGGGGAGAAAATGGCCACAGGAGACATTTACGCCGAATACAAGGACTACGCGAACGAGGCCGGAGTCAAAGTACTGACACAGCGCCGCATCTCCGACCTCATCGCGGAACTCGACATGCTCGGCGTTATCAACGGCGAGGTCGTGTCGAAGGGGCGGCACGGCCGCACCCGCCAGGTCTCGGTGGACCTGTCGCAGGACGCGCGCACCGAGATCGAGGACATGCTGGAGGACACGCTATACCTATGAGATGGTTATGAAACAGGAGCTGGAGCGGAAGGAGGCGGTGCAGGAACTGACCGCCGAAGGGTGCATCATCGAGCCCGGCGCCGTGGAGCAACTGGAGCCGGGGCACGTGGACAAGATAAAGCAGCTGTCGCCTGCGCCGATGGTCATCAACGAGCGGCTTCTCGACAACCTCGACACCGGTGAGATAGCGCTCGACACCACTGTCGAGGTGCTGACCGAGATCGAGGAGGAGAAGGAGAAGCGTGACGTCCAGGACTTCGTCGACTTCTACAACGACCGGTACGAGAAGATCAAGTCGCTGCTGCTCCG
>JAXIOB010000025.1:0-10577 GCA_034190585.1 Asbonarchaeaceae archaeon (SeqCode) | reverse complement strand
GGATTTGTCTCTACGGCCTGTTTATGAACAAACAATTAAATACATTGTCAAGAGGCCGCGATTTCCGCCATTTCAACCCCGTTGACTCGTTCCAGCTCTTCCTCCAGCTGCTCCACCAGCTGCGGGTTCTCCAGGGCCTCGTCCACCGTCACCGTCAATGCGCCGTCGTCGATTTCGATGTCCGGCTCGAGCTCGTCCAGTCCGTAGTACTCCAGCACCGCCTTCACACGCTCCTCGACATCGTCCACCACGTCCAGCACCTCGACATCGTATTCGAGGCCTTTCCCGGCGAGCGGGTGGTTGAAGTCCACGCGGACGCGGCCTGACGAGGTACTGATGATCTTCCCGCGGCGGCCGTCGATCTCCACGACAAGGCCGCGACGCGGCTCCACGTCGTATTCGTCGAACTCGCTGCTGGAGAACGTCTCGATGTTATCGCTCTCGCGCTCCCCGAACGCCTCCTCCGCCCCGACCTCCACAGTCTGCTCGTCGCCCTCGTCCATATCCCGCAACGCTGTTTCGAGCCCGGGGATGACGTGACCGGCACCGATCAACACCTTGACCGGGCCGAGCTCCATCTCCTCGGTCTCGTATCCCTCCTCGTCGGCGACATCCTCGGCAGTCAGGTCGAATATCTCACCGCTCTCCTGCACCCTGCCGACGTAGTGGATCTCCACGACATCGCCGTCCTGGACCATGGCACCTGCCTGCTGCCTTAATAATAAAAGACTCGCGGGAGTTGCGACGGCATGCGCCCGATTTCCAGAGTGTTCTCCGACCGGGACTGGCGGGAGCACCTCGACAGCGAACTGGTGCGGAAGCTGGAGAAGCTGCTGAAACGGGTGAAGACGTACGAGCAGGCGTACAAAGGGGCGGGGAAGCCGGCGCTCGCCCAGCTCTGGGTCGGCCTCGCGGAGCTGTTCTACCAGCAGGAACGGCTCGGTGCACGGCTGCGGCGGCTGGAGAGCCAGCAGGAGAAAATCATAGAGGGCATCGAGCGGAACGAGCTCGGCGACGAGGACCTGCGGGACAGCCTTGAGAACTACTGAACCGGGAACAGCCAGTCGCTGTACTCCTCCTTGTTCCCGTCGACCGTGTCGAAGAACGCTTCCTGGATCTCGTCGGTGACCGGTCCTTTCGTCCCCTCCCCGATTTCCACGTGCTCGACCTGCCGGATCGGTGTCACTTCCGCGGCGGTCCCGGTGAAGAACAGCTCGTCCGCGGAGTACAGCTCGCCGCGGGCCACCCGCCGCTCCACCACCTCGTAGCCGAGGTCCTCTGCGATGGTGATCACGCTCTTCCGCGTGACCCCTTCGAGGATGGAAGAGGACACGTCCGGCGTAACAATGGTGCCGTCCTCGACCAGGAACAGGTTCTCGCCCGGTCCCTCGGCGACGTACCCGTCCGCGTCGAGCACGATGGACTCCTCGAACCCGCGGCGGTCGGCCTCGGTCGTCGCCAGTAAGGAGTTGACGTACGTGCCTGTCGTCTTCGCGTTGGTCGGGATCATGTCGCTCCGGTATTTCCGCCACGACGATACCTGCACCTCGACGCCGTTTTCGATCGCGTCCTCCCCGAGGTAAGCGCCCCACGGCCACGCCGCGATGGCGACCCGGATCGGACAGTTCGCCGGGTTCACCCCGAGCTCTTCGTACCCGTAGAACGCGATCGGCCGGATGTAGGCGCTGTCCAGGTCGTTTTCCTGGATCACGTCGTAGATCGCCTGCTCCACTGCACCGCGTTCGAACGGGATGTCGATGCCGTACGGTTCTGCGGAGGTGAAGAACCGGTCGAGGTGCGCGTCCAGCCGGAACACCGCGGTCCCGTCGACGGTGTCGTACGCCCGTATCCCTTCGAACACGCCGGACCCGTAGTGCAGTGCGTGCGACAGCACGTGGATCTGCGCCTCGTCCCACGGCACGAGCTCGCCGTCCATCCAGATGCTCTCGGCTTCGTCCATGGATTGCACAGGGAGGAGCCGGCATAAAAAGTTATTCGAGCACGATCGCCGGCTTGCCCGGTCGTGCACGGCCCGCCTTCTCGTGGCTGCTCTCCGCCTCTCGCTCCACCTCAACGTCGGCGTCGAACCGGTCGGCCAATCGGTCACGGTTCGCTTCCAGTGCCTCTGTTTCGGTTGCTCTGTCCATGAACCGTTTCCTGAATTTTCCAGGGTTCTCGACTGCCTCCTCCACGTAGGTGTTGAGGCGCTGTCCGTGCTGCTTCAGATCGCCGGTTGCCACTGCATCCATCACTGCACCGATGTCGTGCTCACTCTCGCGTACCTCTTCTATAATCCGCTTTTCGGCCTCATATTTCCATTCTGAGGCCTGTATTGCCGTGATCTGTTCTGGTTTCGTGTCCATAAGGTCGGCGATTTCCTGGATGTCGGTGGCGATACGTTCGAAGTAGGTGTCGATGGTCTCCGCCTGCTCGTCGATAAGCTCGTGGTCGGCGTCGGGCCAGGATTCCTCAAGGAGGAATCCGTCCGCCCCGATCGCCTCCCAGCACTCGTCCGCAACATGCGGGGTGAACGGTGCTATCATCGTCAGTAAGCGGCGGAGGCCGTGGGAGAAGATTGCCGGATCCGGATCCCGGTCCCTGTACCAGTACAGCTTCGAGAGCAGCCGGTCGAGTTCGTCCACCGCATGATTGAACTCGAACTCTTCGAGGTGGCCTGTCACGGTCTCCACCGCCCGCTGTACACGGGTGATAGCGATACGGTCCTCCAGGTCTGCCTTTTCCATGTCGACAGCGTCTGACGTGATGAGGTCGTCGCTGTCGTGGACGAGGTCGTAGATGCGGCGGATCATGTTGAGCGAGTCTTTCACTCCTTTCTCCGACCAGTCCAGATCCTTGTCCGGCAGGGCTGCGCCGAGGATGAACAGCCGGGCGGTATCGGCGCCGTATTCGTCCATCAAGTCTTGCGGGTCGACGACGTTCTTCTTGGACTTCGACATCTTGATGACGTCGCCGTCTACAGCCAGCTCTCCGTCGTAGTCCTCCGCTTCCTCAGGGTACAGCCAGTCGCCGTCCACGGTCCGGTAGGCAGGATGGCGGACCATGCCCTGCGTCAGAAGCCGTTCGAACGGTTCCACCTCTTCTGTCAACCCGATGTCGCGGAAGAATTTTGTGAAGAACCGGGCGTACATGAGATGCATGACCGCATGCTCGATGCCGCCGATGTACTGGTCGACGTTCATCCAGTAGTCCGCCGCGTCCGTGTCGAACAGTCCTTCCTCGAAATCGGGGGAGCAGTACCGGAGGAAGTACCAGGAGGAGCCGACGAACGTGTCCATCGTGTCGGTCTCCCGCTCCGCTGCTCCACCGCATTCCGGACAGTCTGTCTGGATCCAGTCTCGGGCTGTTTCCACAGGGTTCCCGGACTCGGTGAACTCCACGTCGCCGGGCAGCTCGACAGGGAGGCTGTCCTCTGGCACCGGGACGGTACCGCAGTCGTCGCAGTGGACTACCGGGATCGGCGTCCCCCAGTACCGCTGCCGGGAGATCAGCCAGTCCCGCAGCTTGAAGTTGACGTCTGCCTCTCCCTGCCCCTGCTGTTGCAGTGTATCGATGCTCTTCTCCTTCGCAGCCGCGTTGTCCAGTCCGTTCAACTCCTCTGAGTTGATGTGCGGGCCATCACCTTCGAAGGCTTCCTCCTCGAAATCCCAGTCCTCCTCTGGCTCCACAACAGGAACGATGTCGAGGCCGTGTTCGACGGCGAAGTCGTGGTCGCGCTGGTCGTGTGCAGGGACGGCCATGATTGCGCCGGTGCCGTAGTCCATCAGCACGAATTCTGCGACGTAGATAGGGATTTCCTCGCCGGTCGCCGGGTTGACCGCGTGTCTCCCGGTGAACACTCCGTCCTTGTGTTTCTCCTCCCGCTCCTCGACATCTTTCCGCACCGCCTGGTCAACGTATTCTCGTACCTTGTCGTTCTCTGCTGCGATCTCCTCTGCCAGGTCGTGTTCCGGTGCCAGCACCATGAACGTGGCGCCGTGAATAGTATCTGGTCTTGTGGTGAACACCTCCAGCTCCCTATCCGTCCACGCCAGGGGGAACCGGATGGACGCGCCGTGCGATTTCCCGATCCAGTCCCGCTGCATCTTCCGGACCTTGTCCGGCCACCCGTCAAGCATCTCCAGATCGTCCAGCAGTTCGTCGGCGTAGTCTGTGATCCGGAGGAACCACTGCTCCATCTCCTTCTGCACCGCTACCGAGTCGCACCGCCAGCATTCCCCGTCCTCCACCTGCTCGTCTGCAAGCACGGTTTCACAGCCAGGGCACCAGTTGACCTGTGCCTCGTCGCGGTAGGCAAGGTCTTCCTCCAGCATCTTGAGGAATATCCACTGGTTCCACCGGTAGTACTCCGGCTGGTACGTCGCCACTTCCCGCGTCCAGTCGTAGCTGATACCGAGCCGGTTCAACTGCTGCTTCATGTTCCCGATGCAGTCTTGCGTCCACTCCGCAGGGTCCACGTCGCGGTCGATGGCGGCGTTCTCGGCAGGCAGACCGAACGAATCCCATCCCATCGGGTGCAGCACGTTGTATCCCTGCATCCACTTGAACCGGGCGAGGGCGTCGCCGAGCGAATAGTTCCGGACGTGGCCCATATGGAGGCTGCCGGACGGGTAGGGGAACATTTCGAGAACGTAGTACTTCTCCCCGTCGTCGGCATCGACCTGGTGGAGATCCGCCTCGTCCCACCGGTCCTGCCATTTCTCCTCTATCGCCTGCAGCTCCGTGGCGAAGTCGTCGGCCATGGCCACGGCTTCTTCCCGCGATTTTTATGTACGTTGCCCGTTACCACCGTTCGATATAAAAGCCTTGCAGCCTATACCGGTCGCATGACCCGACTTATCTGCGTTTCTAGCGGGAAGGGCGGGGTCGGGAAGACGACTGTCACCTCCAACCTCGGGTCGGCGCTGACAGAGTTCGGGATGGACACGGTCGTGATGGATACCAACCTGACGAACCCGAACCTCGGGTTCCATCTCGGCATCCCATTATACCCGAACACCCTGCACGACGTGCTGCGGGACGAAGCCCACATCACGGAGGCGACGTATATCCATAATTCAGGGCTGCGGGTGGTCCCTGCCGGCCTGTCGGTCGACGACCTGAAGGATACGGACCCGGAGGATCTCGGCGACGTATTGCTGGACGCGGTCGGGGAGCCGGAGTTCGTCCTGCTGGACTCGGCCGCAGGCCTCGGACAGGAGTCGGTGAACGCCATCGAGGCGTCCGACGAACTCCTGATCGTGACGAACCCGAACCTGCCGGCGGTGACTGACGCGTTGAAGACGGCGAAGATCGCGGAGGAGGCAGGGACGCACGTCCTCGGCGTGGTGCTGAACAGGATGAAGGACCACGACGCGGAGCTGGACGTGTCCGAGGTCGAGGACATGACAGGATACCCGGTGGTGGCGCAGATCCCGGAGCACGATGTCGTGGACGAGGCGGTGGCGAACAAGTCGCCGGTGGTGCACCACGACCCGGACCACCACGTCTCGGAACGGTTCCGCAGCCTTGCAGCGGACCTTGCCGGTATCGACTACGTCCCGGAACGCCGTAGAGAAGGACTGTTCGACCGCATCCGATCGTTCTTCGGCTGAGAATCACGTTGCAGCGTTTCTGAGCGTCTCCACATCGACCTCGAAGGCAGCCACAGGCATGTCGACCTCCCAGTTGGAACGGACGGTGTCGCTGACTTCGCCGATAACCCCGGCGTCGTCGCCGTCGACGACGATCCGGCCGCAGCGGCCGTCCGCGAAGCTGCCGTGTTCCGTTTCCTCCACGGACAGGTCGATGCCGAGCTGCTTCGCAACGGTCTGCAGCACACCGCGCACCTCCGAGAACCCTGCATCGCTGTGGGCGGACACGTACGCCAGCTTTGCACGGTCTTCCGCCCCGGTATCTGCGTCCCGTGACAGCTCGGTGCATTTCCCGACCTCGAACAGTCGCTGCGGGTACCGGTTATGCGTGTTCTCTCCCAGTACGGCCATCAGCGACGGCAGCACCCAGTTCCTGACAACGGTATAGTCCTCGGTCAGCGGGTTCGCCATCGCCGCCACGTCCTCCTCCCCAGTCTCCATCCTGTCGAATAGTTTCTCCCGGTTGGACAGGATGAACGTCATGCACTCCTCTCCGCCGACCCCGACCATCACATCCCGGAGCGCGTCCTGGAACACCTGCATCTGTGTCTCGCCGCCGATAGTCGCGACGTCCGGGATCTCGGGCTCGATACTGTTGTACCCGTACCCGATGGCGACGTCCTCGATGACGTCGTACGCGTGCATCACGTCGGCCCGGTACGCCGGCACTTCCACCACCAGTTCGCCGGATTCGACGGAGGCGTCGTACCGCATCGCCTCCAGTTGCTCCACGATACCGGACGCGGACAGGTCGTGCAGCCCGGACACGTCGCGGACGTACCCGGGATCGACCTCCATGAGCTCCGGTTCGAGGTCCGGCATCCGCTGCCCGTCGACGTCAACGCTCTCGATGGTGCCGCCGCGCTCGTGCAGCGCCGCGACCACGATGTTCAGCGCTGTCTCCACCTCCTGCCGCGACGTTCCGGTCACGTCGAGGAATATCGTATCAGTATCCTCGTCCACCTCGGTGACGACGCCGTTGATGACAGGCGGCATGGACAGGACCTGTCCCTCGGCATCCCGCAGCAGCGGGTACCTGTCCTCGTCCTCGAGGATCCACCCGTACTCCTCTCCCTTCTCGTGCTCCTCCAGGATCTCGGCCGGCGTCATCTCCTCGTCCCGGCCGAGCGGGACGAACGAGACGGCGTCAGGTTCGACAGCCTCGTAGACGATGTCGCTGGCGAGCTGTTCCGCGTCGTGCAGCCCGATCGCAATCTTCTCCCGCTTCCGGCCGTACGTCTCCGTCAGCTTCTCCTGCAGCTGGATGATGGAGTTCCGCGCGGCCTCGTCCAGGTCCAAATCGGTGACGACCGCACAGGCGATATGCCGCCGCACGTTGTTCACGGACGAGTCCACCTCGACGGTGAAGTCGCCGTCCTCCACAGGGTAGTCAACAGCACCGGTTTCGACGTCGAAGAACCCGCGGAGCGCGCGTGCGATGCCTTCTACGGATAGCAGGTCGGGACGGTTCGGCTCCACCTCCACCTCCAGCTTGTCCTCCTCCGAATCCTCGAACAGCACACCCAGCATCGAGCCCTCTCCTTCAAGCTCCTCCACGGAGAGCTCCTTCCCGACGAGTTCGTTCAGGTGCGGATGCGATATCTCTACTACTGCCATGATATCACCGCACCCACGCCTCTGTGTTCCGGAGCAGGTCCAGGTCGTTCCGGTACATCTCCCGCATGTCCGAGATGCCGTGGTGCCGCATGATGATGCGGCCCGGGCCGAGCCCCCACGCCAGGACGGGGACCTCGAACCCGATAAGCGGTTTGACGACCTCGGGCCGGAACATGCCGGCGCCGCCGAGCCCGACCCATTCCTCCTGCTCCTCGTCGTACACGTCGACCTCGACGGACAGTTCTGTGTATGGATAATAGGCGGGCCGGAGCCGGACGTCGTCGTACCCCAGCCTGGTGAAGAACTGCCGGAGGTAGCCTTTCAGGTGGCGGAAGTTGACGTCGTGCGCGACAACGATGCCCTCGGACTGGTTGAACTCCGCCAGGTGCTTCCAGTCCACGGTCTCGTTCCGGAAGTTCCGGCCGATGGAGAAGAACTTGGCCGGGAGGTCGTCCTCGGACAGGTCGTGCAGCGTCTGCGCGGAGACCGCGGTGGTGTGCGTCCGCAGCACGTTCCGCGCCGCCTCGCCCGGGTTCCACGAGTACTGCCAGCCGTCGCTCCCGGTCTCCCACCCGTCCTCATGCACCTGTTTGATCCAGTCAACCGACGAGCCGTACCCTTCGAGCTCTGATCTCTCCGGTTCTTCCATGAAGAACGTGTCGTGCAGCTCCCGCGCAGGGTGGTCCTGCGGCGTGTACAGCGCATCAAAATTCAGGAGGGACGGGACGACCAGCGGCCCGTGCATCTCCCTGAACCCCATCTCCACCCAGACCCGGCGGATGTAGTCGTAGACTTCGCGGGCGAAGTGCTTCCGGCCGCCGAGCGCGTCCTTCGCGGGTACGGTGACGTCGAACGCGTCCGCCACCTCGTCCAGGTCCAGGTCCTCGCCGGCACCGGTCAGCGCGACGTGCCGCGTCACCGCCTCCTGCTCCTCGACCAGCCCCCGCTTCAGCAGCGTGTCGGCGATATCGTCGCCGATATCGTTTCCGTCCTCGACCTGCTGCAGCGCAGCGAGCTCCTCGTGTTCCGCCTCCAGCATGTCCTCCCCCTTTTCTGTGAGATGCAGAACGCCGTCGTCGATCTCGATAAGCCCTTTCTCCTTCGCCTTCCCGATCCCCGGCTCCGCAACGTCGCCAAGCGACCGGACCTCGTCGATGGAGTTCTCGCCGCCGGCGACCTTTTCCAGCACCTGCTCCTCCGGCAGCCCGTCCGCGAGCGCGTCCTCCCCGGCCGCTGTCAGCGTGTAGGTCGTGGCGGCCTCCTCCTCGATATCCACCAGCCCCTCGTCCTCCAGCCACTGCGCCGGCCGCATCACGTTCGGGATACCGGTGGACTGCTCCAGCTCTGTGACCGTTGCGGCGCCGCCGTCCTGCAACGCGGCAAGCAGCTCCTGTGCCTGCGGATGGAGTTCCATGCCGTACACCACCGCGGTGACGCTTTAATACCTGTCGCAGCCCGCAGTACTAAAAGCGGCGACCCGTACTGGCACGTATGACGCTCCGCGACTGGATCGTCGTCTACCTGAAGGGCGTGGCCATGGGCGCCGCGGACACCGTCCCCGGTGTCTCCGGCGGCACCATCGCGCTTATCACCGGGATATACGAGCGATTGGTGGCGGCGTTCGCCGCGCTGTCGCCGGCGCCGCTGCAGCACCTGCGGCAGGTCCACCGCAGCGACGCGAGACGGGCCCTGCTGGACGATTTCGAGGCGATGGACGTGCCGTTCCTGCTGGTGCTCGGGGCGGGCATCGCGACCGCGGTCGTGGTGCTGTCCCGGTTCATGCACACCGCGCTGGTGCAGTACCCGGCACCGACGAACGCACTGTTCTTTGGGCTGATCGGTGCCTCGACCGTCGTCCTGCTGGACAGCGTTTCACTGGACACGCCGCGCCGCGTCCTTGTGGCGGCAGGAGGCTTCCTGGCGGCGTTCCTCGTCACCGGGGTCTCCGGGGGTGGCGGGCTCGGCCACGCCCTCCCGGTCGTCTTTGTCGCGGGCGCGGTGGCGTCGGCGGCGATGCTGCTGCCCGGTATCTCGGGTGCGGCGTTCCTGTACATCCTCGGGCAGTACGCGTTCCTGACCGGCCGCCTGTCACGGTTCGTGGACGCGCTGCTGGCGTTTCCCCGCATCCCTCCCACGCTGGCGGCGGATGCCGCGGTCATCACGGTCTTCCTCGCTGGCGTCGGGACAGGGCTCGTGACGATCGCCCGCGCGGTGGAACGGGCGCTGGAACGGGACCGTGCCACGACGTTGACCGTGCTGGTGGCGTTGATGGCCGGCTCGCTCAGGTTGCCGGTGGAGAACGTGGTGCGGGAGACCGCGGCGGTGACACCGGTGACAGCTGCCGGCGTCCTGCTTCCGGCCTCGGCGGGGGCGGCGGCGGTGCTCCTGCTGGACCGGTACACGGACGAGATGCAGTACTAGGCGGCGGTGTCAGTCGAGGAACTCGTCGACCCGGTCCTCCGCTTCCTCGCGCTTCTCCTGGTGCTCCTGCAGGAACCTGCGGAGCTCCTCCTTCGCGATCTGTTTCAGCTCGCCGGACAGCATCTCGCCCGAGCTGTACTGGTCGTGGATACGCCGCAGCCGGTCGTCGTCCTGTACCAGGTGGAACGCGAGCAGTTCGAACACGGTGTCCTCCTCGATGTCCGCGCCGTGCTTCCGCTGCGCCTCCTTCGACTGCTTCCCGCCTGTCTTCGCCCGGTCGATCTTCTCGCAGGCGGTGTCCGGGTCCTCGGTGAGGGAGATGTAGCTGTTCTCATCGCTCGAACTCATCTTCCCGCCCTGCAATCCGCGCATGAACTTGTGGTAGGTGGAGCTCGGCTTGATGAACTCCTGGCCGGGGTACCGGGACGCGATGTCGCGGGTGAGGCGGATGTGCGGGTCCTGATCGGTGCCGACCGGCACCACGACCGGTTTCGGCCCGCCGTGTTCCTCGAACTGCGGCTGCAGGATGTCGGCGACCTGTGTCAACGCGGAGGTAAGCTTTTCCGGTGTAACGTCGCCGTACACGGCTTCCACCTCGTTCTGCGTCACGTTCTTCGCGAACAGCTTGCTCATCGTGTGGAAGTGCGTGGATCCCTCGCTCTGGAAGTAGAAGTTCACGTTCTCCGGCTCCAGCCCGAGCGCGATGTAGTTCGTGAGGTACTGTTCCACGGCGAGTTCGCGCGCTTCCTCGAGCGGCATATCCCGTGTCAGGTATGCCTCGATGTCCGCGACCGCGATGTATAACTCGGCACCGAGGTCCTGGTACCACGTGAACTGGTCCGCCAGCATCTTGTGGCCGAAATGGAACTGTCCGGACGGCATCAGCCC
>JAXIOB010000031.1:0-12714 GCA_034190585.1 Asbonarchaeaceae archaeon (SeqCode) | reverse complement strand
TGACAACATGCTGCCGCACGAAGAGGACCTGTTCGAGGACGTGAAGGAACGGATCGCCGAGTACCGGGAGCAGCACGGTACAGTGCTCCAGAAGGGTATACCGGCGGAGGACGCCGACGGGACCGGTGACACCGACGATGCTGCTGATACCGCGGCAGAGACCGGTACCGGCGTCGACGACACAGGTGACAGCGCACCGGACACCGCCGACGAACCGGAGGACGAGGAGGAAGAATCAACCGGCGGTGAGGAACCGGTCGCGGACGCAGACGATGACGAGGCCGGCGATACTGGGGAACCGGAGGACGAAACCGCTGCGGACGATATCCTCCAGTTCGGCGGCGAGGAGGAAGAGACAGCGGCAGACAGCGGTGGCGACGGCGAGAGCGGCCAGGATGCACCGGGAACGGGGGACACCGAGGAACTGGAGGAAGAGGGGGAACCGGCCGGAGAACCGGACGACCACGAAACGGACGACGAAGACGACGGCCGTGTCACCGTCGAGGTGCAGGAACGGGTGCCCGAGTTCATGGGCACCGATCTGGAGGCGTACGGCCCGTTCGAGGAAGGTGACGAGGTGGAGGTGCCTGAAGAGAACGCGGACGTGCTGGTGCAGCAGGGGAAGGCGGAACGCGCCTGACCGCGTCCTTTTTAAACGTTGTGCGGTTCTTTGAAGGCATGGTCACGATACCGCAGGAAATCCGGACGTACTGCCCGCACTGTGACTCGCACCAGGACCACCGGGTCAGCGAGGCAACGAACAAGTCGGCGTCCGCGATGAACAAGAAGTTCCGGAAGCGGCAGCGGAAGATGGAGAAGGGGTACGGCTCCTTCCCGTTCGAAGACCCTGCCCACCGCTCGCGCGGGCGGAAGAACCCGACCAGCGAGAAGAAAGACCTGGAGCTGGAGTGTACGGAGTGTGGAAAGGCGCACAAGCCGAAGAACCCGATCCGTGCGGCAAAGTTCGATATCGAATAATCCCTGCAGGAGGTATGCATAATGGCACGAGGCGAGTTTGTAACGGTGAAGTGTGACGGCTGCGGGAACGAGCAGGTCGTGTTCTCCAAGCCGGCGTCCGACATCCACTGCGTTGTCTGCGACGACCTCCTCGCGGCGTCGACCGGCGGCGAGGCCGACTTCAGGTCGCAGGTCGTCGAGACCGTGGCGTGAGCGTGAACCATATGGAGTTCTACAAGGACACACCGGACGAAGGCGAATTTGTCGTCATCGATATCGACGAGATCCACGAGCACTCCGCCTCTGCACATATCAAAGGGTACGACGACACCGGCCTGGTGCACATCTCCGAGGTTTCCCGGTCCTGGGTGCGCGACATCAAGCAGCACGTGGACGAGGGGGAACGGACCGTCGCACAGGTCGTCGATAAAGAGGACGGGACTATCAACCTCTCGTTGAAGCGGGTGAACGACAACCAGAAGCGGGAGGCGATGGACGAGTGGAACAGGGAGGAGAAGGCGGACAAGTTCCTGCAGAACGTCGCCGACGCGGTCGGGCGCGACGTGGAGGAGCTGTACGAGGCGGTCGCGTTCCCGTTCCAGAAAGAGTACGGTTCCACGTTCGAAGGGTTCGAGCACGCGGCGATGGAGGATATCGACTTTGAGGAGCTCGGGATCGAGGGAGAGCTGGCCGACGCAGTTACTGCGGTGGCGCAGGAGAACATCAGCCTGAAGCAGGTGGAGATGGAGGGCGAGATGACTGTCGAGGTGCCGGGCGGCGACGGTATCGACGCGATACAGGAGGCGTTGACGGTGGGCGAGAACGTCGAGGTATCCTACATCTCCGCCCCCGACTACGCCATCACGGCGTGGGGCCGGAACGCTGACGATGCGCGGGACACGATGGACGAGGCCGTGGACGGGATCCGGCAGCGCGTCGACGATGCGGGCGGGACGGTCCAGTTCGAGAAGAAGTGAGCTGCGGTGACGAAGGTTAAAAAGTGCGGGACATGTAACAGGTATACACTCCGGGACGAGTGCCCGGACGGTCACGGCCCGACCAGTGATCCATCGCCGCCACCGTATTCGAGTCCGGACCAGTACGCGGAATACCGGCAGGAAGCGAAACAGGAGAACGATACAGCATGAAGGTCGAACACCACGAGGAGACGCAGATCGTCTGGGAGGGCGACAAGCCCGACCTGGACAGTCCTGTCGTCGTCGAAGGGCTGACCGGTATCGGCCATATCGGCCGGACCGCGGTCCACTATCTTGTCGACCACCTGGACGCGGATAAGGTCGGGGAGGTTATCTCCCACCACTTCCCGCACTGGGCGATCGTGAACGAGGACAAGGAGCTGGACATCCTCAAGAACGAGCTGTACGTGCTGGAGCGGGACGGCGATGCTGACATCGTCTTCCTGATCGGGGACGCGCAGAGCATCGACCCGATGGGCCACTACGAGGTCGTGCACGACATCCTCGACCTGCTGGACGACTGGAGCACGGAGGAAATCGTCACCATCGGCGGGTACGGGACAGGGGAAATGGTGGAGGACACGCCCGAGGTGTTCGGCGTGGTGACAGACAAGGACCTGAAGAGCGACTATGAAGACTACGGCGTCAGTTTCGACCACTCCGTCGGCCAGATCGTCGGCGCCACCGGCCTCCTCCTCGGTATCGGGAAACGGTACGGGATGGACGGCGTCGCATTGCTCGGGGAGACCCCTGGATTCCTGCTGTCCGATCCGAAGGCGACCGAAGAAGTATTGCAGGTCCTGGAGGAGATGCTGGACATCGACCTCGACTACGACAACCTGGAGGAGAAGGTGGAAGAGGTGGAGGAAGTGATGGAACGCATCCAGGAGCTCCAGCAGCAGGCGCAACAGCAGCAACAGCAGGCGCAGGGCGAAGGCGAGGGCGGCGACGAACTCGGGTATATCGGGTAGCGCGGGTAATTTAAAACTTGTCTCACCGTCGTGGCGTTGTAGGTGGTATCTATGGTGGAACTTGACGGCTATACACGGTTCGAACGCGCCCGGATCATCGGTGCCCGCGCACTGCAGCTGTCCGAAGGCGCACCTGCGCTGATCGAAACCAGTGCTACGAAGCCGATCGATATCGCACGGCAGGAGCTGGAGGACGGCGTAGTCCCGATCGGTGTCAGACGGAGTTAGCATGCATATCGACGATTTCTCTCTCCGGATCATCTACAACAGCCGCGTGGAGCCGACGGTGGAGGCAGAGGTCAACGGCGTCCGCGCCGCAGCACCGTCCGGCGCCTCGACAGGGACGCACGAGGCACTGTGCTTCGTCCCTGACGACCTTGAACGTATCGAGACAACGCTGCAGGACCGTTTAACCGGGGAATCCCTCTCTCAGGACGAGTTCGACGCCGCGCTGGAGGATGTCGACGGGACGGACAACTTCGCAGAGATCGGTGCCGTCGCGATCGCCTCGTCCCTCGCGTTCTGGAAGGCGCAGGAACGGGCGCTGGGCGACCGGTTTCCCTACCCTGCAGGAAACCTTGTGGGCGGCGGGGAGCACGGCGGCAACACGAGCATCCAGGAGTTCCTGGTCATCCCTGCAGGAGCATCGAGCATCCCCGAGGCGATGGACATCCTGTCACAGGTGTACCACGAGTTCCACGACAGGTATTCGCGGCGGATTACCGGTATCAACGACGAGGGCGCGTATATCACGGATTTCAACGACGAGGAGACGCTGGACGCCGTGACGGAGGTCGCGGAGGACCACGGGGCGCAGGTCGGCATCGACGCCGCCGCCTCCGAGTTCTACGACAGGGGAGAGTACCGGTACGGGGCGATGGGCCAGGAATTCAGTCCTGACGAGCAGCTCAAGTTTATGGAGAAGCTTGTTGAACGGTTCGACCTCGCGTACGTGGAGGACCCGTTCGACGAGGAGGACTTCGAGCGGCTGGCACAGCTGACGGACCGGGTAAACGACGCTCTCGTGGTCGGGGACGACGTGTTCGTGACCGACGCGGAGCGGTTACAGCGCGGGGCAGGGATCGGCGCAGGCAACTCGTTGATCGTCAAGCCGAACCAGGCCGGCACCGTCTCCCGCACCCGGGAGACGGTCGAAGCAGCGCAGGACAACGGGTACGTGCCGGTGGTGTCGCACCGGAGCGGCGAGACCTGCGACGCCACGATCAGTGATCTCGCGCTGGCGTGGAACGCCCCGCTCCTGAAGGCGGGCATCGCCGGCATCAGGACGGCGAAGAACAACCAGCTGCTGCGGCGGTGGGACGAGCGCGGCGGGACGATGGCACAGGTGGAGGCCCTTTAAAGGTTTGGTACTGAAAGGCGGGTAGAAGAGATGCTGACAGCGAAGGAAGATTACCTCGAGGCCGGCGTTAACATCGGTTCTCGGCAGAAAGTACAGGACATGGAACCATTCATCTTCCAGGTAAAGAAGAACAACCTGGCGATTATCGATCTCGACCAGACAGACGAACGGATACAGCAGGCAGGCCAGCTCCTGGCTAACTACGAGCCGGAAGAGGTGCTTGTCGTCTCCCGGAAGGAGATCGGGCACCGGCCCGTGGTCACGTTCGCGGAGGCGACCGGTGCACAGCGGATCTTCGACCGGTTCATGCCCGGCACCTTGACCAACCCGCAGTCCGACGATTTCATGGAGCCGGAGATCCTGGTCGTGACGGACCCGGAGGAGGACCGGACGGCGGTCGTGGAGAGCGTGGACGCGAACATCCCGGTTGTGGCGATCGCGGACACCGGAAACTCGCTGGAGTACATCGACTACGTTATACCTGGAAATAACAAGGCCGCAGGCTCGGTCGCGCTTATATACTACCTGCTCGCCCGGGAGACGCTGAAGGAGCGAGGGGTTATCGACGGCGACGACGACTTTGACTACACGGTCGACGATTTCAGGGCGGACGAGGAAGACGACGAATAATATCAATACCTACAAGGTTCTGAAGTTGAAAATCGAAGATTTTCGGCTTCAGAGAAAACACAAGGTGTTTTCGATACGATGAAAGTTCACACAGTCAGCGGTTACGAGGAAGTTGGAAAAAACATGACAGCCGTCGAATCCGACGGCGAGGTCGTTCTCATTGACATGGGAGCCGACATGGAAACAGTTGTCGAGTACGAGGAGAGTCTGGAGGAGATGTCGACGGCGGAAGCGATCGATATCGGCGCGGCACCGGACGACTCCCGGATCAAGGAAGAGTTGCGGGAGGACGTGGTCGGTATCGTGGTCTCCCACGGCCACCTCGACCACTGTCTCGCACTGCCGAAGATCGCCGGGGCGTACGACTGCCCGATCTACGCCACCCCGTTCACGGCGAAAGTGGTGGAACGCATCATCGACCAGGACGACGAGGAGGTGCGGAACGATGTCGTCCCGGTCAACCTCGGGGACACCGCAACCGTGTCCGACAGCATCGAGCTGGAGATGGTGAACATCACCCACAGCATCCCTCACACCCCGCTCACGGTGCTGCACACCGACGAGGGCTCGGTCGCGTACTCGCTCGACTTCAAGCTCGACGAGGAACCGACCATGGGCGGGAAACCGGACTACAAGCGTATCCGGGAACTCGGGGATAGCGGCGACGTGAAGGCGTATATCGCTGACTCGACACGGAGCGACGAAGAAGGCAGGACGAAGTCGGAACGGGAGACCGCCATCGAACTCCGGAACATCCTCAACAAGGCGTACCAGGAGAACGAGGGCGTCATCGTCTCCACCTTCTCCTCGCACATCGCCCGTGTCAACAACATCCTGGACGCGAACGCAGGGCGGCGGCGCGTCGCACTGGTCGGCCGCTCCCTGAAGGAGTACACCCAGTCCGCGGACGAGCTCGGCCTGATCGACATGAACCGGGTGGACGAGGTCGTCAGCTACCGGGACGAGGTGCAGGACTTCCTGCAGGAGGCGTCGAACAACAAGGAGGACTGGCTCATCATCTGCACCGGGCACCAGGGCGAGCCGAACGCCGTTTTGACACGCATCGCCGAGGGCGAGTACCACTACGACATCGGCGAGGGCGACCGGGTCGTGTTCTCCAGCACGACCATCCCTGTCCCGGTGAACGAGGCGAACCGGTACAAGGTGGAGAAGACGATGCGGGAGAGCGGTGCCCGCGTCGAGGTGGACGTGCACTCGCACGGCCACGGCATGCGGGAGGACCAGCGCGACATGATGCGGATGCTGGACCCGGACCACGTCATCCCCGCCCACGGGACAACGGAGAAACTGGCGTCGTGCGCCTCACTCGCCATGGAAGAAGGCTACGTCCTCGAGGAGGACGTCCACATCTCCCAGAACAGGCACACCGTCGAGCTGGAATAGATTAAAACCTGTTCACCCGCAGAAACATCTATGGACCTCGACGAGCTGCTGGAGAAGTACGCGGCCCGGAACGCGCTCGAGCACGGCGAGGCGCAGGTGGACGCGGTCGTCGGCAAGGTGTTTGCCGACGAGCCGGAGCTGAAGGAGCGGGCGGACGAGGTCGTCTCTACCGCCGAGAAAGTGGTTGAAGAGGTCAACACCCGTTCTGAAGACGAGCTGGAGGATATCGTCGGAGGCCACGAATACGAGAGCGCGGAACAGGAGGAGGGCCTGCCGGAGCTGCCGGACGCGGAGGAGGGCAACGTGGTCATGCGGATGGCACCGTTCCCCTCCGGACTGTTACACATCGGGAACGCCCGGATGGCCGTTCTCAACGACGAGTACGTGAAAGAGTACGACGGCACACTGTTGCTGGTCATCGACGACACGGCGGGGAGCGCGGAGAAGAAGCCGATACAGGAGGCGTACGATGCCATCCCGGAGGACCTGGAATGGCTGGGCGTCGAGTTCGACGAGGTCATCTACAAGAGCGACCGGCTTGACCTGTTCTACGACTATGCAGAACAGTTCCTGGCGGAGGGCTGGGCATATGTATGCGAATGCGACCAGGAGACGCTGCGGGAGAACCGGGAGGACGGCGTCGCCTGCGACCACCGCGAGCAGACGCCCGACGAAAACCTGGAGAAGTGGCAGGACATGCTGGACGGTGCGTACGGGGAGGGCGAGGCGGCCGTCCGGCTGAAGACCGATATGGAGGCCGACGACCCGGCGTTCCGGGACCGCGTCCTGCTACGGATCGCGGAGCTGGACCATCCGCGTGTCGGCACCGACTACCGGGTGTGGCCGATGCTGGAGTTCTCGTGGGCGGTCGACGACCACGAGCTCGGCATAACCCACATCATCCGTGGGAAGGACCTGGTCATGGAGGACCGGATGGAGCGGTACATGTGGGACCTGCTCGGGTGGGCGGAGCCGGAAATCCTGCACCACGGCCTGCTCGGCATCGAGGACATCCAGCTGTCCACGTCCACGTCGCGGCAGAAGATCGATGCGGGCGAGTACGAGGGCTGGGCGGATCCGCGGACGTGGTCGCTCCGGTCGCTGCGGAGGCGCGGGTTCGAGCCGGACGCGATCCGGAACTTTGTACTGGAGTTCGGTATGAGCAACAACGATGTTTCCGTCCCTGTCGACTCGCTGTACACCGAGAACCGGAAGCTTGTGGACGACGATGCGGACCGGTACTTCTTCGTGGAGGACCCGGTGGAACTGGAAATCACAGGCGTCCCTGACGATCTTGTAGCGGACATCCCGTACCACCCGGAACACGACCGCGGCAGCCGCACCGTCTCCCTGAGTGTCGAGGACGGTACCGCCACAGTATACATCGACCGCGAGGACCTGGAGGACGGGTTCCTCCGACTCAAGGACCTGTGCAACGTCGAGATCGAGGACGGTACGGCGGAGTTCCACTCCGTGGACCATACCGAGGCGCTGGACCGTGATGCGGCCATCGTGCAGTGGGTGCCGCGGGACGGGAAACAGTGCGAGGTGACGATGCCGGACGGCGATGTCGTCGAAGGGCTGTGCGAGCCGGGAACACCGGAGGAACTGGTGCAGTTCGTGCGGTTCGGGTTCGTGAACGTCGTCTCGTCCCACCAAAACGTCGAAGCATACTACACACATCCCTGAATTACTGACTCCGCGCGGAGCGCGGAGAGGGGCGAAGCCCCTCACTGATCTGCCAACTGGATCGCGGCCAGTTGAGTTCGTGCGGTTCGGGTTTGTCAAGGTTACGTCCGCAGACACGGCTGTGGAAGGGTATTTCGCCCATCCATAGCACCAGCTGCAAGTTATAAAAGGCGCCGCGGGAATCGCGTAAGGCATGGGCATGCTGGACGATATTTTCGGCGGAGACGATGACCGGGAGCGGGAGGAGATGCAGGAGAATATAGATAAAATCCGGGAGAAGGTGCAGGGCGGCCGGGAACGTCCGCCGGCACCACAGTCCGACGACGACCTCCAGCCACCGGTACAGCCGGACCGGCTCCAGCAGGACCGGAGTCAGGAGCAGAGCCCTGTCACGGAGGACGTTCCCGAGGAACAACAGCCAGAACCGCCGGGAACATCCGAAGAAGGACTTCCCGAACGGGAACCGGCTTCTCCCGAGCGTGACCGGATCCCTGTCGACCAGTCCGGCGGGGAAGAGGACGCGGACGGGCCGACACACGACGACGTTCCCGAACCACCGGAGCTGAAGGACCTCGACGTACCGGACATCGAGAAGGGCCCGCTGTTCATCACCGTCGACAAGTTCCGGGACGCACTGGAGGCTATCGCGGACATGCGGCGTGTCGCAGCCGATATGGAGGATTACATCGGGTCGATGGAGGGCACACTGCAGGAGGACCGTGAGACCGAGGACGGCGTCCGGCAGATCCTGGACGAGGCCGAAGCCGACACCGAGGAGCTGAAGGACATCGTCAGCCCCTGAACAACCTGATTCTCAGCCAGCCGTGCTGGCATGCTTTATAAATTTAATACCGCCAGTCCTGCGTCAGCCGATGACACGAGGTGTCCTATGATGAGCTACGTTGAATTCGAAGTACCGGAGTCGCTTGCCGAGTCGACCTACAACGCGGTCGAAAAGGCGCGCGACACCGGTGAGATACGGAAAGGAGCAAACGAGGTTACAAAGGCGGTGGAACGCGGGAACGCCGACCTGGTTATCATCGCGGAGGATGTCGATCCGCCGGAGATCGTGATGCATCTCCCGGCGCTCGCCCGCGAGAACAGCATCCCGTACACGTACGTCCCGGAGAAAGAGGAGCTCGGGCTTGCCGCCGGGCTTGAAGTACAGACGAGCGCGGTCGCGGTCACCGACGCAGGCTCCGCGGACGGCGATGTCGACGATATCGCGGCGAAAGCTGACGAACTGTGATACAGATGGCGGTGCCAGCAGAAGTCGTACAGGTCCTCGGTGAACAGGGGCACAGAGGTGTGAAGAAGGTGAGATGCAAGATCACCGAGGGCTCGGACGAGGGCAAAATCCTGGTCCGCGACGTGATGGGGCCTGTCCGCGAGGACGACGTCCTGATGCTGGAAGAGACCGAGATGGAGTAGTGGACCACGATGCCAGAATGTAGTTACTGCGGCGACGAGCTACCGAAGACCGCGGGGAAGCTGTTCGTCCGGTCCGACGGCACCCGGTTCCATTTCTGCTCGTCCAAGTGCGAGAAGAACTGGGAGAAGGACCGCAGCCTCGAGTACGCCGAGAACTGAACAGGTTTTTAAATAGTTCTCCGTTCTTGCCCGTGTATGACCACGAGACAGCCGATCGTCTCGGTTCTCGGGCATGTTGACGCCGGGAAGACCACGTTGCTGGATACGATCCGGGGAAGCGTGGCCGCGGAACAGGAGGCCGGCGGCATCACGCAGATGATCGATGCGACCGCCGTCCCGCTGAAGACGATCGAAGAGACCTGCGGCCCGTTGCTCGACCAGCTCGAGACCGAGATAGCGATCCCCGGGTTGCTGTTCATCGACACGCCCGGCCACGCCGCGTTCTCTGCGTTACGGCGGCGGGGCGGGTCGCTGTCGGATATCGCCGTCCTTGTCATCGATGTGAACGACGGCCTCCAGCCCCAGACACGGGAAGCGATCGACATCCTGGACGATTCAGGGACGCCGTTCGTCATCGCCTTGAACAAGATCGACACCATCTCCGGCTGGGAGCAGCAGGACGAATGCGTCATCGCCAGCTACCAGCAACAGCCGGACCGGGTGCAGGAACGGCTTGACGACGTTATATACGACCTGATGGCGGAGTTCTCCGACCGAGATATCACAGTGGACCGGTACGACCGTGTCGATGATTTCCAGCAGACAGTCGGTGTCGTCCCCGTGTCCGCGGAAACAGGCGAGGGCATGCCAGACCTCCTGATGACACTGGCAGGCCTGTCACAGCGGTTCCTCGCTGACCGGCTGGAAGTGGAGGAGGGCGCAGGCAAGGGGACCGTTCTCGAGGTGAACGAGGTGAAAGGGTTCGGGACCACCATCGACGTTATCGTCACCGACGGCACGATCACAGGAGAGGACCGGCTGGTGGTCGGCACCGGCGACGGAACTGTGACGACACAGATCAAGGCGTTGCTGGAGCCGGAACCCCTGACAGAGATGCGTCGGAGACATGAGTTCCGGCAGATCGACGACGTGGCAGCAGCTGCCGGCGTGAAGATCTCTGCACCGGAGCTCGACCGGGCGGTAGCCGGGGCACCGGTCCAGGCGGTCCGGCCGGATGGCGACGTCGAGAGGGCTATAGACGCGGTCGAACAGGAGCTGGCATCGTTCCAGATCCAGACCAGTGACGAAGGAGTTGTGGTCCGTGCCGACTCGCTCGGCAGCCTGGAAGCGCTGACAGATACGCTCGCCGAGAACGACATCCCTGTGAGGCGGGCCGCGGTCGGCAAGGTGAAGAAGGAGGACGTGGTGGAGGCGGAAAACGCGGACGGCGAGCACCGGGCCGTACTGGCGTTCGGCACCGGTATCACGGACGCGGCGGAGGAATACCGCGGCGGGACCGATATACGGTACTTCGAGAGCGATGTCATCTACCAGCTCGTGGACGACTACGAGGACTGGGTGGAACAGCTCCAGCAGCAGCGGCGGGAGGCGGTGCTGGACGAGATCACGCGGCCGGCGAAGATCCGTATCCTGCCGGATCATACGTTCCGCCAGTCGAACCCTGCCGTTGTCGGCGTCGAGGTACGGGACGGTGTGCTGAACAGCGGGTCACGGCTGATGGACGTGGACGGTGAACAGCTCGGACGGGTGAAATCGATACAGGAGGAGGGCGACAGTATCGGGCAGGCGGTCCGCGGCGACGAGGTCGCAGTATCCATCACCGACGTGACAGTAGGACGGCAGATCGAGGAGGGACAGGAACTGTACACCGACATCCCTGCAAAGGATTACAGGATCATCCAGGAGATGGAGGACGAGTTCTCCGACGGCGAGCTACGGCTGTTCGAGGACATCGTCGATATCAAAGACAGCATCGACCCGCGGTGGAAGCTCACATGAACACGGGCATCCTCATCATCGGCGGCGCTGTCATCGTAGCGATCTACATCGCCGCTCTCGTTCCCTTCTAGTCCAGGATGTCGTTCAGCTTTCCTTTCGCGTCCGGTTCGATGATGACAACGAGAGAATCGCCGTCATCCATCCGCAGCCGGTCCCGCGGCTGCAGTACGTCGTCCTCGCGGAACACAGCAGAGAATTCAACGTCCGCGGCAGGAAACCCGTCGAGTTCCCGGATTTCGTCGATCCGGAGGTCCTGCAGCCGCGATCCGTCCCCGATCTGGATTTCAAGGATCTCCTTCCCAGGGCCGATATTTGCGATCTTCACGATAGCAGGGTGCTCGATAGCCGAGATAAACTCGCCGTACACGATGTCCGTGTACTCGATGGTGTCGACGTCGAGGATATCGTAGATATCCTGGTAGTCAGGGTTCTCCAGCCGGGTCACGACCTGGGGAACGCCGTATTTCTTTCCCAGCATCGATATAACCATGTTCTGGTTGTCGTTCTCGAGCGTCGTCACCAGCACGTCGGCCTTCGAGATGCCCGCGTCCTCGAGGATAGAGAGCTGGGTGGGGTCGCCGTTTACCACGGTCGCTGCGGAGTCAGAGTAGGTACGCTCCGCGGCTTCCTTGTCCTCCTCGACCACGACAAGGTCGTGGTTGGTGGAAAGGTCCTGGATAAGCTTCCGGCTGACCGTGTTCACACCGACCAGGATGACGTACATAGCATTCCCTGCTTGGGCGTGACGGCCTTTATAGGTGATGCCGTCTAGCTGAGGGTCTGCGACACGCTGACCCGTGGACATTCCTTCGACGCAGCACGGACCTCGTCCGGGTCCGTCCCATCAGTGAAGACGGCTGCATCGTCGATCTGCCCGGAACTGAGGTTGCCGATGTACTCCGTCCCAAGCACCGATCCACCGGCGACAGCGGTGACACTGATGTTGGTGAGGTCAACGCGGCCGCTGTTCTCAAGGCTGATGTTCACCCATCTGGTAGAGGACTCCCGGGAGAAGACATCGATCTGGCCGAAGTTGCAGTCGATCTGCTGGGCGGACTGGTTGCCGAGCTGGGAGGTCTGCTCCTGTGTGAACGTCGTCACCCACGCGGTCAGGATGGCGGCGACCGCCATGGTGAACGCGATCAGCAGCACCGCCGCAATCAACGGAGAAACTCCTTTCCGGCTTGAGTTATAGATCATGTTGCTTTTCATCGTTATCCGTGGCTCTATTCTGCCTGACACGTATCAGATACTGTGTAGCTCCCCTGGTTTGTGAATTCGAATTCCACACGGTATTCGTTGCCAGCGGTCATATCAGCCGCATCGAAGCTCACGG
>JAXIOB010000015.1:0-13222 GCA_034190585.1 Asbonarchaeaceae archaeon (SeqCode) | reverse complement strand
CATTGGTGCGGGACGCGCCATCATCGATCTCGGTCGAGGGGATGTCCCGCATGATGCGCTTCACACGGACGTACGGCGGGAGCTTGGGCATGATACGCTCCAGACGTTCGTACATCTCCTCCTCTTCCAGCGGTTCATACTCCCCGTTCTCCGCCATCTCGTGCAGCCTGGTCCCCTCGACCACCGCGGTCGGGTATATCTTCAGCTCGTCCGGCTGGAACCGCGGATCGTCGAACAAGGTCTCGAACTTCTCGATGTCCTGTTCCCTCGGCTCGCCCGGGAGTCCCAGCATCATGTGGTACGTGATCTTGAAGCCGCAGTCCTTCAACCGCTGCGTCGCCTCCACGACCGCGTCCGTCCCGTGCCCCCGCTCCGTCTTCTCCTGCACGGCGTCGTCCAGCGTCTGCACCCCCATCTCGACCCGGGTACACCCGAACCGGAGGAAGTCGTTCACGTGCTTCTCCTTCGCGAAGTCCGGCCGGGTCTCGATGGTCAATCCGACGTTCCTGTTCTCGGCGGTCTCGTTCAACTGCTTCGCCTCCTGCAGGCTGTCAGCCTCGCTCCCGTTCAGCGCGTCGAACGTCCGCTTGATAAAGTGCTCCTGGAATTCTTCAGGCGTGGACGGGAACGTCCCGCCCATGATGATTATCTCCGACTTGTCCGTCGGATGCCCGATACTCTCCAGCTGCTCCAGCCGCGCCGATACCTGGTCGTACGGGTCGTACGCGTTGTCGATAGCTCTTCGTGCGGACGGCTCCTTCCCGGTGTACGATTTCGGTGCGGTGGTATCGTCGTGCTCGCCCTGCGGGCAGTAGACGCAGTCGTACGGACACGAGAAGTCGTCCCACATCCACATCACCGCGATGGTCGCCACACCGGAGATAGTCCGTGTCGGCTTCCGCCCGAGCACGTCCCGCACCGCAGGGACCTCGTCCTCCTCCGCATAGTCCAGGATGGCGGCATTGGACGGCACTTTCTCCAGATCCGTGGTACGTGCGATCTCCCGTTTCGCTTCCTGCAGTTCCTGGTCGGACGCGATGTCGCCCGCCTTCACCCGTTCGATGACGTCCCGTGCCAGCTCCTGCTGCATGGGCTGCACCGCCTCGTCAAATGATATAAAAGTGCGACCGGTGTAACGCTCGATATGGTCCTCGAGCGGCTGCACTGGATGCACGTCCTGATCGGGCTGGCGGTGCTGGTGGCGGCCGCCTTCGCTATCTCTCCGGCCTCCGAGGACGTCCGCACCGAGCTCAGCCCGTCGCGTGGCGAGCTCGGGGTCATCAAGGTCACCGGCCCTATCTCCTATGGTGACGAGTTCCGTGACAGCGGTATATCGCCGCGGACGCTGGACGACCTGACGAAGCAGGCGACCAGCGACGGCGCGGACGCTCTCCTGTACGAGATCGATTCCGGCGGCGGCGCCGTCGTCGCCTCCAAGGAAGCCGCCCGTGTGATCGCGGAGGCGGACGTACCCACGGTCTGCCGCTTGCGGGAGGTCGCCGCCTCTGGCGCATACTGGGCTGCTTCAGCCTGCGATACGGTAGTCGCGGACCCGCTGACGCTGACAGGCAGCATCGGTGTCTCCTCCACCTACCTGGAGTTCTCTGGCCTTCTGGACCGTTTCGGGGTGGAGTACGTCAACCTGACCGCGGGCAAGTACAAGGACATGGGATCCCAGTACAAGAACCTGACACCGGCGGAACGGGAACGGTTCAACGATATCCTGAACCAGACGCACGCCGCGTTCATCCAGGCCATCGCAGAGAACAGGAACATGTCCTACGACGCGGTCGAGTCAGCTGCGACGGGAGAGGTGTTCCTCGGCCGGGAGGCAAAGCGTCTCGGCCTTGTTGACCGGCTCGGTGGCCGTGACACCGCGATCGCCGTCGCACGGAACCTTACGGATACGACGGAGCTGGAGACCACCGCCTATTCGCCGCCGCAGAAGTTCGATGCGCTGTCGTTCCTGTTCTCGAGCATCGGGGACGGGATAGCCACCGGGCTGAAAGGAGAGGACGGGAGCGGGTTCGACCGCGGTACCTAGTACTCCTCCTCTAACTCCCTGTCGAGGACGGCGCCTGCGTGGATGGCCTCCGGGAACACGTCTGCCAGCGTCGCCTCGCCACCTTCAACGTCGTTCCGGAGAAACGCTTCAACGTACTCTCCGCCACCGTCTTCCTCCACTGTCCGGTCGTCAGTGAACGGGTACGCCGGATCTGTTCCCGGGTCAGAAGGGGTGTGGCTGGCTGTTTCCGCACGGTCCCGTTCTGGGATCCGTTCAAGCGTCGGATCTGCCGGTGGCTGTCCGTCGTGGTAGGAATTGTCTCTCATCGTTACCCCTTCTACCGGTGGGCACAAGATTATAAGTATTTCTAGCCGCAGACTACGGATTTAAACAGTTGTTCAGAAATCAGGGATTATTCGGGGGTGGCTGCGTTCTCCCAGGCCATCTCGAACATCGGACCGAGCGCGTCCGAGGCGGCGTGCTCGGAGCGGGACCAGAACGCTGTATCCTGTGTCGGGTGGGTATCGTCGCTCGTCAGGGAGAACACCACGTTCTCCTCGTCCACGATGTGGAACCGTGCGTCCGGGCGCGCCTCCATCTCGTCGTGGAGATGCCGCACCTCGGCAACATCGGCGATCGCTTCGAACGCCTCCCGGTTCTCATCGGTCACAGGCGCGAGGATACGTACGTTCACGCCGTTCTCCTCCGCCTGCTGCAGGTCGTCCATATGGTTCTCGTGGATATCGTTCAGCCCTTCCTCCGTTGTCATGATACGGATCTCCTCTTCCGCGTCGGCGTACGCGTTCCCGGCGTGCTTGTATACATTGTACCGGCCTTTCACGGTTCCTGTCATCTCACCGGGTTCGACACGTTCAACACCGTCGTTGTATAGCTGCTGGAGTTCCTGGACTGCCTCGGTCTCCTTGAACCGGTCGATCTTCTGCAGCTTCTCCTCGATCTCCTCCCGGTGCAGGTCCTTCACGTTCTCGAGTGCTTCTTCCGGCGGGACTGCCACGTACTGCATCGGCTTCGACGGCTTGAGGATGGCGAACCCTTTCTCGGCGAGAGATTCCAGCACGTCGTAGGCGCGCGACCGTGGCACGTTCGTCATCTCGGAGAGTTCGCCGGCGGTGGAGACGCCGCGAGAAATCAGTGCAGCGTAGATTTTACGCTCATACATGTTCAGTCCGATGTCTTCAAGCGCGTCAAGCGTCTCCTGGCTGGCGACCATTGTAGCACCGATTCCGTGGTTAACTGTTCCGCGCGGCCGTTTATTAATCCTTTCCCGGCCCAGACGGATTTGTTTGTTACTTATAGGTAAGCAATGTATCTTTTTAAACCTTATCCGTGCTGGCTCTCGTACAGGTCCTCGACTTTTTCGAGCTCGTTCGCCTCTTCAGGATCCATATCCTCCCGGACCTGCACCAGGCGCGGGAACCGGAGCGCGTACCCGCTCTCGTACTCGGGGCTCTGCTGTATCTCCTCGTACGCGGCCTCCACCACGACCTCCGGCTTCAGCACCACGTGCCGGCCCTCTTCCTCCACCACGAGATCCTCCAGCCGGTCGGTCATCGCCTGCAGCTGTTCGTCAGTGAACCCGGTCGCCATCTTCCCGACTGTCTCCAGCTCCCCTGTCTCCTCGTTCCGGCACGCCAGCAGGTAGCTTCCCAGCCAGTCGCTTCTCCGTCCCTCTCCCCAGTCCGCCTCGACGATGACAAGGTCAAGCGTTTCCATCACCGGCTTCAGCTTGACCATGTACCCGACCCGCGACCCCGGCCTGTACCGCGCATCCATGTTCTTGAGCATTATCCCTTCCTGTCCACGGTCCAGCGCTGTCTGGTAGAACGTCTGCGCCTCCTCCATGTCCGCGGTCTCGAGATGGTGGGCAAGCACCATCTCCTGTTCCTCCCCGTCGACGATGCCTTCAAGAGCATCCCACCGCTCCCGTAACGGCTCCTCCAGCATACTCTCCCCGTCCACCCGGATGATATCGAACAGGTAGACGGTGACCGGGATCTCCTGCACCATCCGCTGGATATCATACTTCCGCTTGATACGCTTCGACAGCTGCTGGAACGGCACCATCGAACCGTCTTCGGGGTCGTACGCGACCGTCTCCCCCTCGATGATGCACTCCTCTGCCTCGATGTGCTCCTTGACCGCCGCAACGATATCCGGGAACTGGTCGGTCACATCCTCCAGCCGCCGCGAAAACACCTTGACCTCGTCCCCCTTCTTGTGGATCTGGACGCGGAACCCGTCGTACTTGTACTCGAGCGCTGCAACGCCGTCCTCGTCACCGACCGTGTCGTACGCGTCCTCCATCGTCTCCGCCTTCTGCGCCAGCATCACCTTGAGCGGTCGGAACACCTCCATCGCCATCTCGTCGAGCCCATCAACGCCGTCCTCGGCAGCGGTCCGCGCCACCGCGCCCAGGTCCGTGGACACGTCGTAGGCGTGCTGCACCAGCTCGGTCAACTCATCCTCCCAGTCACCGGTGTCCTCCAGCACGACGAGGTCGTACCCATCCTCCGTCCAGAAATCTTCCAGCTCCAGTTCTTCCGGGTCGACGTACACCACCTCGTTGTCCTCCGCAAAGCTGTCGTACAGACCGTACTCCTTCACGTCGTCCGCAAGCGTGTCATCTATCCCGACGGTCATCCCCCTCTCCTCCAGTCGCTCGGTGAATCCGGAGGCGTCGACGACGTCGGCGAAGAACGCCTTCACGATCGCATCCCGGACCAGGCCCTCCCCGACACCGACACGGAGGTTCTCCAGAACCATCCGGACCAGGTATTTGGCCTCTTCCGGACCGGCAAACGCTATCAGCTCCGATATATGGGAGATCTTCTTCTCCTCGCTACCTTCACCACTCATCGACGCGATCTTCTCCAGGTTCTCCTGCACTCCGGCCAGGTCCAGCTCCTTCTCGTCCAGCGTCCGCTGTTTCTTGCCCTCGACGAACTGCTCGACAGTGTCACCGAGGTCGCCGGTCTCCCGCCATTCGTCCTCCACTGCCTCCTCACTGTTCCCGGTCGCTGTCGCGATCGCCCGCACCATCAGCTTGGAGCCGATCCCCATCTCCAGGGTCTCCCACGCCGGGAACGCCCGCCCCATCGCCAGGTGTCCCAGGACCTCCAGATCGTCCGGGTCCGCCTCCCTGAACAGTTCGGCGAGGATGCTGCTCTTCTCGTCCGTCGACTGCGTCGCCTCCAGCTGCTGGTAGGTGTGCACCAGGCGAGAATACTGCATAGTGGTATAGCTGCGGACAGCGCATAAAAACGATTCGGCCCGGTGCTCGTTACTCTTTTAATCGTCCGCCGGGAAGAGAGGGGTATGGACGTCTTTGAGGCGATCACGAGCCGCATCTCCATCACCCGGTACGAGGATGCGGGTGTCGAACGGGAAAAGGTCGCGCGGCTGCTGGAAGCAGCGCGGTGGGCGCCGTCCGCCGGCAACATGCAGGCCGCGGAGTATATCATCGTGGAGGATGACGAGAAGCTGGATCAGCTTTCCGAATACGCACGGAACCAGCCGCACATCCGCGAGGCGCCGCTCGCGCTCGTGATCCTTGCCGACGTGGAGAAGGCGGAACGGAACTACGAGGACCGCGGTGAGCTCTACGCGCTGCAGGAGACAGCTGCGGCGATGCAGAACGCGTTGCTGATGGCGCACGAGCAGGGACTGGGCGCGGCGTGGGTAGGGGCGTTCGAGGAGGAGAACGTCCGCTCCCTTTTACACGTGCCGGACCGGCTGCGACCGGTCGCCATCGTCACCGTCGGCTACCCTGCTGAACGGCCGGAGCAGCCGCGGAAGTTCGAGATATCGGATATCACGTACCAGAACGAGTACGGGAACCGGGTGCACCCGCTGTACGAAAAGATCGTGTGGCGCGGCCTCCGGCACTACGGCGAGAAAATCCGGCGGAAGGTCGGGAACATGGTCCCCTAGGTCTCCAGCGCCTGTTCAACGTCCGCCACCGAGACCTCGTCACGGCCTGCTGCTTCGGCGGCCGCGGCTGCGTCGGCGACGACCTCTTCTGCGATGGACTGTGCCGAGTCCTGCATCGCGATGACCGCGTCCTCGGTCAACCGCTCCGCCCCTGCGTTCCGCATGATCCGCTCGATCACAGCCAGCGGGAGTTCCATGGTACGCAGAGCCGCGGCAACTTCTTTATACCTTGCCTCTCCGGTGGGACGTATGCCTGAATACGCGCTCGACGCCAACGTATTCATCCACACCGCCGGCCGCACCGTCCCGTTCGACGATGCGGTGACGGTCCCGGCAATAGTGGACGAGCTGGACAGCGAGGAGGCGCACGACCGGTTCGACCGGTCAGACGTCGCCGTCTACCAGCCCGGTGAGGAGTACGTGGAACAGGTCCGTGCGGCGGCAGACCAGCTCGGTAATGACCTGTCCTCTGCGGATACGCAGCTGCTGGCGCTGGCCGTGGACCGCGGCGCTGTGGCGGTCACCGACGACTACGGCGTGCAGAACGTTGCGGAGGCGCTCGATATCGAATACGTGGCGTTCGACAAGGAGGGAATCGAGGAACAGATCGAATGGACGACGGTCTGCGACAGCTGCGGGGCGGACATGGACGGTGAGCGGTGCAGCAGGTGCGGCGGCGAGCCCAGACAGGTGCCGGCGGACTGAATCAGCTGTGCTCTTCCAGGTACTGCATCGACAGCATGTTCTTCGCCACGATCAGGATGATCGGCCCGAGGATGATGCCCTTGAGCCCGAGCACCAGCGACCCGACCAGGAACCCGGTGAACAGGAGGACAGGGTGCTCCTCCGTCTGCTGCGCCCCGACGTACGGGCGGAGCAGGACCTCGGGCAGGATGTTGAGCACGACCACGCCGTACAGGAAGATGATGGCGCCGAGCCAGACCTCGCCGAGGCCCACGTACAGCAGGGACAGCGGGGCATAGACCATGGGTGCGGAGATGATCGGGAAGAAGGCGGCGATCGCGATGATCAGCCCCCACCCCCAGAAGAAGTCGATCCCCATCAGGTAGAATCCGACGGTGGCGAGCACGCCGACAGCCAGCGCGACGAGGAAGTAGGTCACGAACACCCCCCGCAGCAGCTTGTCCACAGAGTGGATAAAGATCACGGTGAGCTCGCGGTAATAGTCGGGGAGCTTGCCGATGACCTCGAACGTCTGCCGCTTCATCTCCTTCCCGTCCTTCACCAGGAACGCGGCCACAACGAAGTAGATGACAAGGTGGATGATCAGCGACGGCACCGCACTGAGCTGTGACACCGCCCAGGCACGGCTTTTCGAGCTGAAATTCTGGATCACGCTCTGTATCGCTGTACCGAACGATTTCGGCAGGTCGAACAGGTCGACCAGCAGTGTGACGCTGCCGGACAGTACCTCGGAGAACTGGTTCAGAAGGTCGATGACGGTCGGGATACTTGTCAGCAGGAGGTAGACCAGTCCGGATACAAATCCGACCAGCAGCAACAGCATGATGCCGGTGGTCGCCCTCCGGTTGTCAACGTATTCGTTCAACCTGTCTGCGAAATAATGCAGCAGGTAGGCCGTAAACCCGGCCCAGAGAAGCGCGTCGGCGAACGGCCACAGCATCCACAGCGCGACCAGCCCGCTGAGTGCGGCTGACGCAAGAAAGACATGCTCCTTCTTCATGGGCGAAGTTGCCCCGGAGCGCTATTTATTAGTTGTCCTGACCGTCAACGACGTCGATACTGCCGTCGCGCGGAATATTCAGCTGGAGGTCGCCTGCCCAGTCGCGCGTGTACGCCCCCGAGACCGTTACCGTCGCACCCTCTTCGACCGCGTCGATCTGCTCCTCCCACAGCGTGACCTGTATCTCGCCGGAATCGTCCTCCAGTATCGCGACCGTGATCCGTTTCTGCCCGTACTTGCCGACCACCGCCCGCGGCGTTTCGATGTCGCGGATGGTCGCCTCGAGCTCCACGTCTTCCGATTCGACTGTCAGGTCTTCGATCTCCATACTGCGGCGTTCTCGCCAGCCGTTAATAAAACTTGGCGGCCACCGATACGCCCAAAAACCGGTAAAAACGCCGATTAACAGGGTCTGCGGCCGACCTCCAAAGTTAATAAGCTGTGGGGATAGAAGCCAACGCTATGGGCCTCCAACAGCAGGCTGCCGCCATCATTTCCGGCAGTTCTGTGCTGTCCGTCGCGGTCCGTGTCGTCCTGGTGCTGCTTGGGACGTGGGTCGCCGCACGGCTGTTCGACCGGGTCATGCGCCACCGGTTCGCCGCCGCCCACGAATCGATGGACATCAGCCAGACCTCCTCCCGACTCCTGCTCAGGCTGGCGGATGCTGCGATCTATATCATCGGAGTCGGCGTGGCCGTATATACCGTGCCGCAGCTCCGGCAGTTATCGTTCGCACTGTTCGCCTCCGCCTCTGTCATCGGCATCGTCATCGGGTTCGCGGCGCAGGAAGCGCTCGGAAACATCATCGCCGGCATCTTCATCGCCATCTTCCGGCCGTTCCGCGTGTCGGACCGGATCGAGACCCAAGACCACTACGGCAAGGTCGAGGACATCACCCTCCGGCAGACGGTTATCACCACCCCGAGCAACGAGCGCGTTATCGTGCCGAACGCGAAAATCCTTGACGACTATATCATCAACTATTCCATCACAGAGGAGAAATCCCGGTACGAGATCCAGATCGGGATCGCCTACCAGGAGGATATCGATCAGGCACGGGAGATCATGCTGGAGGAGGCGGAGGACCACGAGCTGACGGAGACCGGCGAGTCAGAGGTCATCGTCAAGGACCTGTCCGATTCGGCTGTCGTCATGGAGCTCCGGATCTGGGCGGAGGACAGGGTGGATGCGTGGCGGGCAGGCCAGGAGTTACGGGAACAGGTCAAGAAACGGTTCGACGATGAAGGCGTCACCATCCCGTTCCCACAGCGGACAGTGTCGTACCTGGATGACGAGCAACGGTGACAACGGTGGCATCAGTCGAGACGGTGATGGACCGGCTGCGCGACCACTACGGCCTCCCAGAACCGCAGGACCGGCCGGACCCGATCCTCTCCCTCATCCAGGTCATCCTCTCACAGAACACGAACGACGACAACCGGGACCGCGCCTACGCCGCGTTGATGGACCGGTACGACACGCCGCAGGACATCATGACTGCTGATACGGACGAACTGGCGGACACGATATCTGTCGCAGGACTGAACAACACGAAGGCGGAGCGGATGCAGGCCGCGCTCCAGCAGATAGAGGAGGAACACGGCGAGTTATCGCTGGCGTTCCTGGACGATATGGAACTGGAGGAGGCGAAGAACTGGCTGACCCGTCTGCCCGGTGTCGGCCCGAAGTCCGCGGCGGTCGTGCTCAACTTCACGTTCGGCAAGGCCGCGTTCCCGGTCGACACCCACGTCTTCAGAGTGTCAAAACGTCTGGGTCTTATCCCCGAGGACGCGACACGCGAATCGGCGCACGACATCCTCGAAGCGGCGACCCCGGACGACCGCATCTACGAGTTCCACATCAACCTGATCAGGCACGGCCGCGAGATCTGCAGGGCGCCGGTGCCGCACTGCAGCGACTGTTTCATGACGGATATCTGTCCATACTATCAGGAAGGGAAAGGAGAGAGAAAATAGAGATAGGGGAGGAAGGTCTTACTCTTCCTCCAGCTGTTCGGCAAGTTCTTCCGGGGCCTGACCAGCGGCTTCCTGCTGCTCCTGGATCTCCTCGACGATCTCCTGTGCCTTCTCGTTCAGCTCATCCTCGTCGATGAGGTCCTCGTCGGTCAGGACAGCGATGAGTGCGTTGAGCGTTAGCTCCATGTTTCCCAGCTTCTGCTGGAAGACCTGCATCATCTGCTGTGCCTGGCCGCCGCCGGGCTGGCCGCCTGCGGGTGGTTGTTCATCCATTGTCGGTCACGCCGCCCGTTCCGTGTCCAGCCTTTATAAACCCGGCGCATCAGTGTGTTCAAGAAATCCTGGAGTACGCCCCGACAACCGCATCCTCCAGCTCCTTCCCGTCTACTGTTGCCTCCCTGTCGACGATAGTGTCATGCAGCGATGCATCTGTTATTTCTGCGTCCGGGAACACGATACAGTTCTCCAGCTCCGAGCCGTTGATTTCAGCACCGTCCATAACCCACACATTTGATCCCAGATTGCTGTCGTTCGCCGTTCCGTCGATCCGCGTCTCCCCTATCTCCTGCTGTGCGGCGAGGTAGTTCGCCGGTGTCCCGATGTCGAACCAGTCGCCGTCGAACCGGTACGCGTACATCGCGGTCTCGGTATGGGCCCACTCGATGAGCCGGCCGGGCTCGTCCAGGTATTCGTCCGCGGGGATGTCGGTGCTGGCGAAATAGGTCTCGTAGTCGTCGAACAGCGACAGCTGGTCCTCCGGGAACAGGTAGACGGCGGTGGAGACGAGGGTGGACGGCGGATCTGAGGGTTTCTCTTCGAACCCCGTGATCCGGTCGCCGTCCGTGTCCACAACTCCGAACGCCCGCGCCTGTTCCCGGTCCCCGACGTCGTACACCGCGTTTACCGGGCCGTCAACCTCTTCGAAGAATTCCAGGACCCCGCCCATATCCAGCCCGAAGTAGTTGTCGCCGCCCAGGATCAGCACGTCGTCGGCGATATCCTCCCGCGCCAGCAGGTCGATGACCGCGCCGATGGTCCCGGGCTTCTCGTCCTCGCTCGCCTGCTCCTCCACCACGACACGCGCTTCGCGGTCGTACTCCGCGAGGTAGTCCTCGAAGTCGTCGGCGAACTTCTCGTTCGTCGATATCAGGACCTCCTCCACCGCGTCCTCAAGGTCCGCCACGAGATAATCGATCAATGGCCGGCCACCAAGCGGCAGCAACGGTTTGGCCCGGTCGCGTGTCAGCGGCCAGAGCCGGGTCGCGTGCCCGCCGGCAAGGATAATCGCCTTCATACCCGCACCTCTGTCTGCAGTATTTTAAATCATGAGTCGTTCACAGCGGCCAGCAGTTCGCATTTACGGCAGACATCGCGCGAGCTCGGCTCCCCGCACTCCTCGCACGGCGTGACATCGGCGGCGTCGCCGTAGAAGTTCTCCCGCAGCACAGGAAGCAGTTCGTCGATGCTTGAAAGTGCTGTGTTCTTGATGCCGGGCCGCTCCTGCTCCAGGTCGTTCAGGAAGTTGCGGATGTCGGCACGCAGCGCGCCCTCCGCGTGCGGGCAGGTCTCGATATGCACTTCGAGGTCGTTCACTTCTGCGTACAGTGCGATCTCCCTCTCCCGGACGTCCCGCAGCGGCTTGATACGCCGAGTGAACCTGTCCGACGGGACGCGGTGCGTCTTGGCGCCCATCCGTGCGAGCCGGGAGACGTCGCCCCGTAGCAGGTTCATCACCGCGCTCTGCACCTCGTCGTCCAGGTTGTGGCCGACCGCAAGTTTGTCCGCCCCGATCTCGCGCGCCTTCCGGTTGATGGCGTCCCGCCGCAGCACACCGCAGTAGCTGCAGGAATGCATCTCGGGCTGCTTCACCATGACCTCGTCCATCGTCACATCGTACTCGTCCTCGTACGAGACCACGTGAATCGGGACGTCCAGCCGGTCGCACATTTCCTCCGCCTGCTCCACGCTCTCGCCCCGGTACGGGTCGATGCCCTCGTGCACGCAGACGGCCTCGATACCGATGTCGGGCCGGTCGCCGAACGTGTCCGCGAGGATCTGCAGCAGGACGCCGGAGTCCTTCCCGCCGGACAGGCCGACCGCGATCGTATCGCCGTCATCAACCAGATTATGCTCCCGCATCGTCGCCTTGACCTGCTCCTCGACAGATCGTGAGAAGTGCTTCCTGCACAGCGACCGGCCCTCGTATTCGCGGGTGATGACTGCAGGATCACCGCATTTTGTACAGTCCATACTGTCCGCTCCGGTTACAACTGTTTAAAACATCAGACACGTCTATTTTTGTTACTTTTTGATACTAACTTCGGTATATGTCGCGGGATGGTCGCTGGACCGCCGCAGACGGACCGGAACCGGTCTACGAACACGGCCCGGTCCCGGAGGAGATCCACGGATATGCACACCTCGTGGAACGCTACTGGGAGAGCGGCGAATCTGTAGAATATTTCGACGGCGCTGTCACGAACGATGCGTTCCGGGACGGCGACAGGGTTGTCAAGGACACCTCCTTCTCGGCGCTCCCATCGCTGCTGACGGTGTACAAGGCCGGCCGGTCGCTCGCCGACCTGGTGGTCGGGCCGCTGCAGGGGCGGCAGCCCTGCCTGGATATAGAGTACCTCTCCACCGCTGACCGGGTGTCGGCAGAAGAGGACGCGGCCGTAGCTGACGCAGTGGACGGTCCGGACGTGTTCTGGCGGGACGGCAACCAGCTGGAGATGGAATACCTGCCCGACGAACCCGTTCCAACGGCTGTGCGGCGTAACGATGCCGACTTCGCCGAACTGCTCGGCACGGTGGTCGGCGACCAGCTTCGCGGGGAAAACGATGCGGGCTGGGGGACACGGGAGAGCCGGCCGGAGAACTTCATCCTCGAGTACTCTCCCATCGACACACGCTACCTCGATGACGGGGAATGGGGCGGCGACCGGTGCAGCAGGCTCCACACCCGGCGTATCGACAACGAGTACGGAACAGCGGATGCGTCCCTGTTCGATACCGAGATGCAGCAGCTCACGCTCCTGTCCGGGATGAAGAACCTGCCGCCGGAGAAGTATCCGCGGTTCCGTGACGGCGTCGAACAGGAGTACGGGGAGTTCTCCCTCCCTGCGGGCGCTGCCTCGGCCGTGTTCTCCATCGGCTACCCGTTCCTCATCGAGAAGGAGATCCTTGGCGGTGACCGGGAGAAGACGTGGAACGCGGTACGGAACGCGTGGAACGACGTGCGGCGGCAGACGGTCGACCGGATCCGGGAGGCGTTGTAAAAGGGCGGATTTCAAAAAGCTTCTACTGCTTCAATACTGTGAAGCCCGGATGGCGGAGTCACGCACCTAGCGGTGCTCAATCCGCGCATCCGCGCAATCAATGCCCGGATGGCGGAGTCTGGCTCAACGCGGTGGATTCGAGCGCGCCTGCCGAGCAGCAGGCGGCAATGCTGGACCGGCTTCGCCGGTCTCGGGTTCCGCAGGAACCCGATTGCCCGCAACGGGATAGGCTGAGGCGAGAGCCGATGATCTGACCGAACTATCCACTGGGCGCAAGCCCACGCCGGTTCAAATCCGGCTCCGGGCG
>JAXIOB010000038.1:10094-13348 GCA_034190585.1 Asbonarchaeaceae archaeon (SeqCode) | reverse complement strand
TAGTCCTCGCCGATGACACACCCTGCTTCGTCCTGCACGTCGTGCGGCATCTCGTGCGGGCGGTGGATGTACTCGTCCGGCACCTCCGCGAGCTCGGGAACGAATTCGCGGATGAACGCGCCGTCCGGGTCGTAGTCCTCGCCCTGCGTCCATGGATTGAACACGCGGAAGTACGGCTGGGCGTCGGTCCCGATGGAATACGCCCACTGGATGCCGCCGACCATCGCGGAAATCTCCGCGTCCACGAACATCCGCTGGAAGTAGTCGTGGACATCGCGCCAGTCCAGCCACAGGTCCTTGCACGCGAACGACGTGACCACCATCCGCAGCCGGTTGTGCATCCACCCCGTCTTCCTTAGCTGCCGCATCCCGGCATCGACGAACGGGTAGCCGGTCTCACCGTTCACCCATGCGTCCCACCGCCTGCTGGCCTGATTCTTCGAGTTCCAGTTCATACCACGGTATTTGTCGAGGAATGCTGTTTCGGTCGTCTCCGGCCAGTGCCACAGCACCTGGAAGTAGAAGTCGCGCCACGCCAGCTCCTCCTGCCACGTCCGGACGCCGTCCTCGTCCGCCCCGTTCTCCCGGGCCTCCTCCGCGGCGTGGAACGCCTCCCGGATTGAGACGGTGCCGAACTTGAGGTGGGGCGACAGCTTCGACGTCGCGTCCTCGGCCGGGTAGTCCCGGTTCTCCGCGTAGTTCCCGATCTCCTGTTTGAACGCCTCGAGCCTGTCGAGCCCCGCGCTCCGTCCCCCTGTCCAGACCCAGTCCATCCCGTCCGGCTTCTCGTACCCGAGAACGTCGAGCGACGGGATGCTGTCGGTGTCGAGGTCGGGAACCGAAAAGGAGGGAACGTCCCGCGGGGCGGACTTGTCGCGGTCGAACCACTTGTCACGGTAGTACGTGTACACCTTGTACGGCGACCCGGTGTTCGTCAGGATTTCGTCCCGGTCAAACATCACCAGGTCCTTCACACCGGTGACCGGGACGTCGAGCGCGTCGCGGGCCTTCCTGTCACGTTCCCTCGCGTACGGCGTGTAGTCCCGGTTGTAGAAAACGGCGTCCGCATCCGTCCCGTCGATAACGTCCTGCAGTGTGTCGAGCGGGGTGCCGTGCCGGACAATCAGCTGGTGGCCGTCGGCTGCCATCAGTTCTTCCAGTTCGTGCAGCGAGTCGTGCCAGAACCTGACACGGGGATAGCCGAGTGTCCGGTTCTCGAACAGGTCCGTGTCCACTATATAGAGCGGGACGACCTCATCGTGGTCTTCGGCCGCGCGGACCAGCGCCGTGTTATCGTGGGCACGCATCTCCCGGCGGAGCCACGCGATCGCTGTCATAGACGTTACTGCTCATCACCGGACATAAAACCTCTGGTGCACCGTCCTCCACCAGCACTTGGCTCAACAAATACGATTCTCCGCGCGGTGCCGGCCCGATTCCCGCCCGGCAGAGGATTTATAAATCGATGTTCGAACAATTGAACAGTGAACAGGACGTGTCGAAAAAACTGACACCTGTGTCCGACTTCCAGGACAGGGTCCTGATCTCCCATATCAACGAGCGCCTGTCCGACGAAGACGAGTGACACGCCGGGCCGGACAGTCCGGCAGCAGTGAACTATCTTCTCCCGGTGCAAGCTGTTACTGGCCTGCAGTCCGTTCAGGCCGCTGGACGATATTCTTGCGGCCGAGCCGGAGTTTCTCCAGCTCTCCTTTCTCCTCCAGTGCATCGGTCACACGGGACACCTTCGACGCGCTCCACCCGGTCTCCTTCTGCAGCACCGGCTGGGTCGTCTTCCTGTCATGACTGTCAAGCACGGCGAGAAGTTTTTCCTCGTCCGACTGGACGGTCACCTGGTCACCGCTTTGCCAGTCCCTGAAATGGTACCGGTAGAGAAGGTATAGCACCGCCAGTGTGATGAACACTGACGCGGCGATGATGCCGAGCGTGTTCGGATCCTGCTGCTGGAGCCACGGCGGTCCCTGCGTCGCAGCACCTGTGAGACCGGGCGGCATGCTGTCCGGCGCCATACCAGCACCTCATTCGCGAGAGTTTAAAAAGAAAGGAAACCGGGCCGCGGGAGCTTACTCCGCGGCCGTTGCGTTGCCAGGTGTCGCCGTGTGGATACGGTCCACCATCGTCTGGACAGTGATTGTTCCGTCCAGGATGCTGTTGATTGCCTGGTGGATGTCGGCCACGAAGGCCGGCGCTCGTCCAGGCAGATCAACAGGTGGGCCGCGCCGGGCCTGGTCCGGCCGGTCCCCAGCTGCCTGTCCGGCAGCCTGCGTGCCAGCCGTGTCGGCCTGTGCACGGTCCGCATGGTCGTCCGCACTGTCCCCCGCGCTGTCTGCAGTGGCGCGGTCGGCGTGCGTGTCCGCGTGCCCGGCCGCGTGCTGGTTGGCCTGGGCGGGCAGGGCCGCACCCGTGGGAACCAGCATCGCACCGAGCAGCAGGACTGCGGCGACGGTTCCGATCTGTGTGGCTGTCATGTGTGTTCACCTCACCGCGCCCCTCGACGGACACCCCTATATAAACACAGCTTTGTTGCACCGAATTTCACGTTTGCAAAGGTTCTAACCGTTGTTCAGGACTATTTCAGTGTTAACTGGAGACTACAGCAGGATGGACAGGAAGCTGAGGGCGGCGAGGATGAAGCAGAGGTAGGCGACACCGGTCCGGCGCGCGAACCGTAGTACAAGGTCGATGCTCCCGTAGCCGACCACGAACGCGGTCCCGGCGGCGAGCACCAGCTCCGGTGAGAGTATCACCCCCTGGCCGAGAAATTCCAGGCCGATGTTCGCGGCGAGGACCGCAGGAACGCTCAGCAGGAACGACAGCCGGAACGCATCCTCGCCGTCGAAGTCGCGGTACAGCAACCCGAACACAGTCACGCCGGAACGGGAGACACCTGGAAGGATGGCCAGGCCCTGCAGCGCGCCGACCAGCACCGCATCGACCGGACCTGCTTCGTCGACAGTACGGTCAGCGGCCTCGCCCAGCAGGTGGAGGACACCGGTGACCAGGAGCAGGGCACCGGTCGCGGCCGCGAACAGTGACGGTTGCTGCACAAGCTGCTCCAGTCCAAGCACGTACACCGCCCCGCCGACGACACCAGTCACGGCCGTGGCAACGACGATGACTCCGAGCACCGGCGTGATACGACGGTCGACCGCCGTCCACGCCAGCGCTGTGAACTCGTCGCGGAAGTACAGGAGGGCGGCGAGCATCGTGCCGGTGTGGAGCCAGATAGCGGA
>JAXIOB010000038.1:0-9994 GCA_034190585.1 Asbonarchaeaceae archaeon (SeqCode) | reverse complement strand
CGCGGAAGTACAGGAGGGCGGCGAGCATCGTGCCGGTGTGGAGCCAGATAGCGGAGGTGACGGCGGTAGACGGGGCGGTGCCGAGCGAGGTCATGGCGACGGTGAGGACGGCCTCGCTGCTGACCGGGAGCCACTCGAACACGCCCTGCAGCACGCCGAGTACGATCGCCTCCAGCGGCGTCATAGCAGAGAACCCTGTGACAGACGTTTAAGTCTCTCGGCATCGGAAACTGCCTGGCGCGAGATAACTGCTGTTATTCAGGTATCAGCCGCCGGAGCTCGTCGCGGTCCTCCTCGGAACGCGTTCTCTCGGGATCGATCGTGATGGCGGCCTGCTGCATCCCCTGGCTGAAGTCTTCCGGGGGCCTGGCGAACCCCTCGTATACAGCGGCGGTCGCCTCATCGATATAACCGGCGATCCTCGTCTGGACGGCCGGGATGTCCACCGGATTATCAATTCCCCCGGCCAGTTGTGCTGCTTTCGCCACCTCGTAGCCGAGGACAGCTCCTTCAAGCAACAGCTCCCGCTGGTACTCGCCGTCATCCAGGTCCCCGTCATCTCTCCGGCCCTCGACCGCTGCAAGACGGTGGTTCGCCTGTCCGACAAGGTGGGATGGGGCGTGTGGCTCGTACCTGAGCTCCCCATCGTCTCCCTGGTAGAAATCACCGACGAGCCGTTCCGCCCGGCCCTGTAGCGGTTCCGGGCCGTCGACGCGGCGGTATACCTCGTCCTCGAACCACTCGTCAACGTCCGCCAGTTCGGCCATACACGCCCGGCACGTAGCAAATTTTAAATCGGTACGGCCGTGGCATGCAACCGGTCACAGCCGGCCATGGAAATAGTTGTACAGCCGGAAGAAGACGTAAAGGCCGATAGCTACGTCGAAAAATGCCCAGACCGCGCCGACGATGCTGCCTGTAACGGTGGGCGCGTATCCGACGTAGAACTGGCCGAGCCAGTTGACCGCACCCTGCCAGCCCGGAATCATAATCGATCCCAGCCCTGCCAGGAGAACGGCGATCGGCAGGTCACGCCGCCGGCGAGTGCGATCGCTTCCGCGTCGACCCCTCCAGACATATACCCTCTCCTCCGGACTACGAGTATATAAATCTACGTACCGCGCAACTCGCAGAACTCGCAGTCGTCCGCCGGCCCCGGTTCAGGATTCTGCAACGTTTCTACACCTGCCTCGAATATCTGCCGGGCCCCGTCAAGGTCGAGCGGGACTCTGCGGAACTCGGTGTGGAACCGGACATCGCCGTTCTCCGCGACCTGGTCCGGGTAGTAGTACAGCACCAGGCCGAAGTCCGCGGTCGAGTAGCCGTTGCTCCGGAGCATCAGGTTGTACAGGTTCACCTGCCGTTCATAGTAGTGCGGCACACCGTTCTCCTCCTTCGGCGGGTAGCCGCGGGTCTTGTAGTCCATGACGATGATGTCGCCGCCGCGCGTGTTCAGGAGGTCGTCCACACCACCCCGCAGCACCGCTCCGTCGTGTTCGTGCCGCGGCGGCTTCTTCCAGTCCCGGCAGTTCTGGAGGAAGTCGGACTGCGGGTACGGCACCGCGTCGATATCCGCCTCGGCGAGTTCGGGCGGGACCGTTCCCTTCTCACGGAACCGGTCGAAGTGTGCCTTGATGGCCTCGTCCATCCCGCTCGGCAGGGAGGGGAACGGGAAGTCCGGCCGGTCCTCACCCTGCCGGTATTTCAGCCAGAAGCAGCGTTCGCATTCCACGTACATGTTGAGGGCGGTAGGTGAGAGTGCGATGTCGTTACGGTCCATACCTGTGAGACGGGACGCGATGCTTAAGAACAGGGCGGGGCCGGTTCCGTTTTCACGAGGCGACGGTATCGAGCTTCTTCCCCTTCCGTTCTCCCTCGGATTCGACCAGGTTGTAGTGCTCCATTTTGTTGACGTACTTGCGGACGGTGCGCTCGGTCCGGGGCTCGTCCACCTGTTCCTCGTACCGGTCGTACAGGTCGCCGGGCGGGAGCGGGCCGTGCGCGTCCACGATGTCGTACACCGTTTTCTGGTGGTCGTTCAGTTTTTCCACGTTCTTCTGCCGCTCGGATTCCTTCGCGTCCGGCACCGCCTCCTGCACCATCTCTGCCGTGATCTCGTCGGCACGGCCCTGTTCGGCGGACCGGGCTGCAGCGCGGAGGATGGCGATAGCGAGACGTGCATCCCCTGCCGCCGCATCTGCAATCTCCTCCAGCACCTCGTCATCCACCGCTCCCGGCTTCATGCCCCACTCCACACGGTCGTCCAGGATATCGACCAGTTCCGCGAGACCGTACTGTGTAAACTTGATGCGGCGGCAGCCCATCAACCGGCTCCGCACGCGTTCGTCCATCCCCGCAAACACGTCCTCCTCCCGGTTCGCGATCATCACCATGTGGATGTGCTCCATCGAGTACATGTCGTACAGGACCGCATCCTCCTCCAGCTGGTCGACCTCGTCCAGCACCAGTACGTACGGTTCATCGTGCCGCCGCAGCCGTGTCAACAGTTCATCCTTCGGTGTGGACTGGCGGTGGACGTCCAGCGTTTTTCCCACCCCCTCGAGTGCGCGGTACAGGACCTTGAACCGGTTGTAGTCCTCCCAGCAGTTGATGTACTGGTGGTCGAACCCGAGTGCCTCCTGCTCCAGTTCCTGCAGCGTGTACCGTGCCAGCGCGGTCTTTCCTGCGCCGGACGGGCCGTGGATTAACACCTCTTCCGGCTGCTCGTCCTGCAACAGGGGCTGCAACGCGGCTGTCAGCTGGTCGAGCTCCGCGTCCCGGTGCACCAGTTTCTGCGGGACGAAGTCGTCACGGAGGACACGGGCGTCGGCGATGACCATGGAACAAAATTGGTGCCGCCCGGTATAAAAACGGAAGGGGCGTGTTTCCGTTACTCGTTAAATCGAAGATTTAACTCGACCCACGGAACTCTCCGAGATTCCGAGGGAATCGGAAGCACCGGAACCCGCCCAGTTCCCCTTTTAACCCCGCGGCGGGAACACAGTGTTCGCAATGTACTGCGACACGTGTGGAACGCTGCTGCCGATGGACATCAAGGAATACGGGAAACTGGCCGACAACAACCAGGCGGTGGAGTGCGGGTCGTGCCGGCACACACCGGAACAGGCGACCGACCTCCTCGCGGAGGTGTCGCGGCGGCAGACTGTGCAGGCGTAGGCGGCAGGGGTGGGCGGCCGCCCTGATACACCGGGACCGGTATCCGGTAGCTCGCTGTGATGTATCCGGGGCAGATCCGGCGGGGCAGCCTGCTATACCACTACAAAACGGCTAACAGGTAAAAAAATTGGTTATCCGCGGGCTGTCATGGTCACGTCGCTCCTGACCTCCGCGCTATTGCTGGCCTGGATGGGTATCGTCTACACGTGGCTGCTGGAGAAGCGTACCGGCGAGAAGCCGTACCGGGCCCGTGTCTCCCGCTCCGTGCTGGTCGCTGTTATCGTGGTCGTTATCGAGCTCGTCCTGTTCCATATCTACCCGGCATCGCCGTCGCTGTTGCTTCTGCAGCACGTCCTCTCGGCAGCGTTCCTCGCCCATCTCCTCCTGTTCATCGCAGTGTACGTGGTGCTGCGGTCGTCATACATGCACCCTGTATGGACCGCGGTCGCCGCCGGGTTCGACTGGGTGGTCGCACGCCGCGGGTTCTGGCGCTCCTACCGGCGGAAACGGGCAGGAAGGGTGTTCCGCGGTATACTGGAGGACACGGGCATCGGCCGTCACACGTAGCCCTCCCGGTACAGGCTGCAGCAGTCGTCGCCGACGATGATGTGGTCGAGGAGGTGGATGCCGACGGTGTCGAGCGCGGTCGCGACGCGGTCGGTCGCATCGATGTCGCTCGTTGACGGTGTCGGGTCGCCGCTCGGGTGGTTGTGGCCGAGGACGACACCGGCTGCTTTCTGGCGGACGGCCTCGCGGACGATGGCGCGTGGGGGGATACCGACCTCGTCGACTGCACCTTTCAGCAGCTCCATCTCGGCCGATACGACAGTGTTATCGGGGGAAAGGCAGATGAGGGCGACGCGTTCCTCGTCGAACCGGCGCATCTCCTGCAGGTAATCCACTGCATCGTCCGGATCGGTGATCGAATCCTGCAGCGGCCGCGCATGACCGCTGTGCTGGAGCCGGTCCGCAAGTTCGGATACGGCCTGGAGCTGGCCGGCCTTGACCTCGCCGACACCGCTGAACTGCATCAGCTCGTTACGGGAGGCGTCCCTGAGCCCGGCCAGTCCAAGGGAGGCAAGGATACCGCGAGAAAGCTCCAGCACGTTCCGCTGTATACCGCCGGACCGGATGATAATTGCAAGTAATTCCGCATCGGTCAGCGCCTCTACACCGTGCTTCTGGAGTCGTTCTCGAGGCTTCTCGGATGCCGGCAGCTCCTTCACGGTAGGCTCAGTCTCCATACACGGCCTGACCGGTCCGAGTATGAAAAGGAACTGTCAAAATTCCAGCGACGCGGCCAGGTGGAAGAATGTGGATGTAGAGCCAGGGATGCACGCGGCCAGACGAACGATGCGGCGGTCAGCCCTGGATCTCGAACTGGTCCTCGAGTCCGAGTTCCTCGACCAGTTCCTTGGACCGGTTGCGGACCGTGACCTCGGTCACGTTCAGCATCTCCGCCACTTCCTTCTGCGTCCGCTTCTCGCCCTCGATGTTGGACGCGATGTACAGCGCGGAGGCGGCGATACCGGTCGGTGCCTTGCCGGCCAGGATCTCCAGCTCCTTCGCTTCCGCGATGATGGCTTTTGCTTCCTGCCGGACGGTATCGGACAGGTCCAGCTTGTCCGCGAACCGCTTGATATGGTCCTCCGGCTGCGGCGGGACGACGCGCATGTCCATCTCTCGGCCGATATACCGGTAGGACTTGCCGATACGCCGCTTGCCGACGCCAGTTACGTCAGAAATCTCGTCCAGCGTCCGCGGCGTACCTTCCTCCCGCGCCACGATATAGATCAGTGCAGAAAGCATCTCGCTCATGTCACGGCCGCGCATCAGGCCCTTGTCCTTGGCCTGTTCGACCAGTTCCGTGACCCGTTCGTGGACGTCACGCGGTAGCTCGAGCTGTGAGATGATCCGGTTCAGCTCGGAGAGTTCGAACGCGGAGTCCTCGCCGCGGGATGTCTGCCATTTTTCGATACCAGAATAGGATGGCCGGCTCTGGGACTGCCGGGTCTGGGTCCCCTGGAATCCGGCTGTGCCGCCGGCGATCTCGTTCCCGCACTCGTTGCAGGTCCGGCCGCCGTCGACGGCTGTTTCGATATCGTCAGAACCGCAGCTTGGACACATCTCCGGTTCCTCGTCTACAGTTGCGACGTCTGCCTCAGCGAATGCCTCCATTGTATTGTGCACCCCCACGCCCCCAACGTGGCTTCGAACCATTGCAAGCAAACATTTTTAAATGTTCGCTCGGCTGCGGTTCTTCCGCTCGAGGGACAACACTTATATACAACCGAATACTTATAAATGTAACTACTCTTGAGACAAATTGTTTCTAGAGTGTGGCCGTACGGAGCCGCTGGGCGTTCACGGCCACGATAACAGTAGATGCGGACATGAACAGGGCTCCGACCGCCGGTGAAAGGAGAACCCCCCACGGCGCAAGGACACCTGCGGCCAGCGGGAGTGCAATGACGTTGTAGCCGGTGGCCCAGGCAAGGTTCTGCCTCATCTTGCTGTAGCTCGCCCTGCTCAGCCGCACCAGTTTGACCACGTCAAGCGGGTTGTTCTGCACAAGCACGATGTGCGCCGACTCCGCCGCCACATCGGTACCGCTCCCTATCGCTATCCCCACGTCGGCCCGTGCCAGCGCCGGCGCATCGTTCACTCCGTCACCCACCATCGCCACACTCCGCCCCTCCTGCTGCAGCTTCTTCACCTTGCTATCCTTCTCTTCCGGCAATACTTCGGCGAAATACTGGTCTATGCCGAGGTCCTCCGCTACGGCCCGCGCCACGTCCTCGCTGTCCCCGGTCACCATCGCAACCTCTATCCCCATGGAATGGAGCGCGTCCACGGCCTCCCTGCTCTCCTCGCGGATCTCGTCCGCTAACGCCGCGGCCGCCACCACCTCCTCGCGCTCCTGCACGAGGAACACCACGGTCTCTCCCCGATCCCCTGCTCCCGCCACAAACTGGTCCAGTTCCGCTGGCGCCTCCACGGACAGGTCGGCGAGCAGGTTCGGACCGCCCACATGGTAGACCTTGCCGTCCACCGACGCCGTCACACCTTTCCCTTTCAGCGCCTCGAACCCTTCCGCCCCCGGGACCTCGATCCCTCGTTCACCTGCGGTCTCCCGCACCGCCCGCGCGATCATGTGCTCGGAGTCGGCCTCCACCGCCGCCATCAGCCCGAGGGCTTCTTCCTCTCCCATCCCTCCCGTCTCTATGTCGACGACCCGCTGCTCCCCCAGCGTCAGTGTCCCTGTCTTGTCGAACATGACGACATCGAGGTCCCTGGCCTGCTCCATCGCTATCCTTTCCCTGACCAGGATGCCGTTACCCGCTGCGAGAGAGGTGTTGATAGCTACCACAAGGGGGACGGCCAGTCCGAGCGCGTGCGGGCATGCGATCACCAGCACCGTTACGGCGCGCTCTACCACCGGAAGCTGGAAGCCTACCGCGAGCGTCCACGCGGCGGCGGTGACTCCGGCGGCCGCGACCGCGATGTAGAACAGCCAGCCCGCGGCACGGTCCGCCAGGACCTGGCTTTTCGACCTGCTCTGCTGCGCCTCTTCTACCAGCCGCATGATGCCTGAGAGCGCGGTGTCCTCCCCTGTCGCGGTCACTTCGACGCGGAGGCTGCCGGAGCCGCTGTTGATAGTCCCTCCGATGACCTCGTCGCCCGCCTCCTTGTCCACCGGTCTGGATTCTCCTGTTATCATCGCCTCGTTCACGCTGGAGGAGCCGTCAAACACCTCACCGTCCGCAGGGATACTGGCGCCGGGCCGGACCAGGACGCGGTCTCCCGCGTCCAGTTCCCCGACAGGAACCTCCTCCGTCCCCCCGTCCACGATCCGCTCCGCAGTCTCCGGCATCAGCTCCGCCAGCTCGTCCAGCGCGCCCGAAGCCTGTCGTATGCTGCGCATCTCTATCCAGTGGCCGAGGAGCATAACGTCTACCAGGGTGACCAGTTCCCAGAAGAAGCTGGACGTGGAAGGGAGCAGCAACGAGGCGAGGCTGTAGATGAAGGCCACGGTTATCGCCAGCGATATCAGCATCATCATCCCCGGTCTCCTGTCCTCCGCCTCGCCGCGGGCCATCCGGAGGAACGGCAGGCCGCCGTACGCGAAGATGATGACGGAGAAGAACGGGGCGACCCATTCACTCCCGGGAAATGCGGGGACAGAAAAGTTCAGCCACCGCTGGAGCGTCGGGCTGTATGCGAGCACCGGTACACTGAGCGCGAGCGAGACCCAGAACTTCCGCCTGAACATCTTTGCGTGGTGGCCGGCGTGGCCCATGTGGCCGCCGGCACCACTCTCCTCGTCCTGCCCGTGGCCCATGCCACCGTTGTTTCGAAGAGGACTTATCAGGGTTTGCTGCCCCCTCACCACGGATTTAAAAGGAACGGCGTCACCTGTACTCGTATGAAGCGCGCCATCCTCCTGTCCCTCCTGGTCGTGATGGCCGGCGCCGTATCGGCCCAGACGCAGCTGGACCGCGGTCCGGGCATCATCGGACCGAACTCTCCTATCTACGGCCTGGAAGTGGCGTGGGACAACGCCGCGATGGGGCTCGGCATCGCGAAGCCGGGCAATATCGCGCAGGAACGTGCCGCGGAGGTGCGGGCAGCGATGCAGAACAATAATTCGCGTGCCGCGCAGCGGGCCGCACGGCAGATGAACAGCATCGCGAAGAAGGCAAGCTCGGACGACACGCAGGGACTGCAGAAGGCGCAGGCCGTGCTGCAGGAAGTGATGGCGAACGCTCCGCAGCAGGCGCAGCAGGGGCTCCAGACCGCGCTGGATAACATCCAGCAGGCCCAGCAGCGCATCCCTGAAGGCGCGGGGCCGGGCGGCACGCCAGGACAGGGACGGCCGGAGCCCGACACGGGACAGGCCCCCGGCGGGACAGCAGGGAACCAGTCCGGCGCCCAGGGAGAACAGAACGGGACGACCGGCGGACAGCAGGGGAACCAGTCCCCGGATACACCGGTCCAGAACCGGCCCTAGCTCCGGAACGTTGAAGAGCCGCTCCTTCTAACCTCTGTTGCATGAAGAACAAGGCCGTCGCACAGCTGCTGTACGAGATCGCGGACTTCCTTGAGATGCAGGACGTGGAGTACAAGCCGCGGGCGTACCGCCGGGCCGCACGGAACATCGAGACCCTGTCCGACCCGGTCGAGGACTACCACGAGCGGGACGCGCTGCAGGAGATCGACGGCGTCGGGGAGAACATCTCGGACAAGATCGCCGAGTACCTGGACACCGGCGAGCTGGCGTACCACCAGGAGCTGAAGGAGGAGGTGCCTGTGGACGTGGAGGCGTTGACAGCGGTGGAAGGGCTCGGCCCGAAGCGGGTGAAGAAGCTGTACGACGCGCTCGGCATCACCACGCTCGACGAGCTCGAGGAAGCGGCGGAGAACGGGGAGATCGCAGAGGTTGAGGGGTTCGGTGAGAAAAGCCAGCAGAACATCCTGGACCATATCGCGATGGCGAAGCGTGGACAGGAACGGATGCTGCTCGGAGACGTGTTCCCGATGGCGGATGAACTGGAACAGGAGCTGCAGGACTCCGGCGCGTTCGGGGAGGCATGCGTGGTCGGGTCGTTCCGCCGGCGGCGGCCGACGGTCGGCGACCTGGATGTGCTCGCGACCGCCGACGACCGGGAGGAAGCGATGGACGTGTTCTGCAGCCTCTCCGACGTGGCGGAGGTGCTGTCCCGCGGCGGCACCAAGTCGTCCATCCTGCTCGAGGGCGACGTCCGCGTCGACCTGCGGATCGTGGACGACGAGTCATGGGGCGCGGCATTGCTGTACTTCACCGGGTCGAAGGACCACAACGTTGCGTTACGGAAACGGGCGCAGCAGCGTGGCTGGAAACTGAACGAGTACGGCCTCTTTGAAGACAGTAACGAAGAGGAACAGGTTGCGGGCGGGACCGAGGAGGAGGTGTACGATGCGTTCGGCATGCCCTATATCCCGGCGGAGCTCCGGGAGAACACCGGGGAGCTGGACGCGGCTGAAGACGGCGACCTGCCGGAGCTGGTGGAAACAGAGGATATCAGGGGCGACCTGCAGATGCATACCATGTGGAGCGACGGCCGCGGCTCCGTCCGCGAGATGGCGGAGGCGGCAGCAGAACGCGGCCACGAATACATCCTCGTCACCGACCATGGCCCGTCCATCGCCGTCACGACAGGGATCGAAACGGTTGAAGGACTGGAGGAACAGCGTGAGGATATCGACGCGGTGGACGATGAACTGGACGTGGAGGTGTTGCAGGGGATCGAGGCCGACGTTACGAGCGAGGGGTTGGACATCCCGCAGGCGATGGTCGATGCTGTCGACCTGGTGGTCGCGTCCATCCATAACGTCCCCGTGGACCCGACCGAGAGCGTCGTCAGAGCGTTCGACGACGACGCCGATATCTGGGGTCATCCCACCAACCGGAAAATCCACGAGCGGGAGCCGGTAGAGCTGGATCTGGACCGGGTGATGGCGGCGGCAGCGGAGAACGATGTTGCGGTGGAGATCAATGCGCAGCCGAACCGGCTGGACCTGGACTGGCAGCACGTGAAGGAATACAGGGAGAAGGTCAAGTTCGTCGTGTCGACGGATGCGCACCGGCCGCAGGAGCTGGGATTCATGCATCTCGGCGTGGCGCAGGCACGCCGCGGCTGGCTGGAACCTGGAGATGTTCTCAACACGCGGTCGCTGGAGAACCTTCTGCAGTTCTTCGACTAGAGCTACCGGAGGTCCGGCTGCGGCACCGGTCCGCGTTTGTGCGCGCTGTCCTCGTGCAGGCTGATGACGTGTT
>JAXIOB010000032.1:12375-13904 GCA_034190585.1 Asbonarchaeaceae archaeon (SeqCode) | reverse complement strand
CTGAGCTAGGGCGGGTACAGCAGGAGTCGGCGTTCAGGGCTTTAAATATTGTCGCCTGCATCAGCGGAAGTCAGCGCTGGCAGGGTGTGAATGCCGCTTCTTGCGGCGGCCGCGGCGGACGTAATCGATATGGGCGGACGGGAGCGTTGTCTCGCCCTCCACCTGGACCTGCGACGAGAGACTGTAGGTAAGGATGCGTTCCTCACCGGTTTCCAGCCGGCCGAGCTCCCATTCCAGCTCCGTGACCTCGCCGCCGTCCCGGATACGCTCCGGCGGCGACGCATCAAATTTTTCAACCAGCGAGCATATCGACGGCACGAAATCCTTGACAGTGACGTCCTCCAGAGCGCTGCCGGACCGGTTCTCGACGCGGAGGTGGACGGAGTGTGTCCCGTCCTTGCGGTACACCCGTTTCACGATATGTGGTTTCCGGTACTGCCGGACAGCCAGCACCACCGCACCCAGCACGAGGAGGACGAGGAGGGCCGGTACCCCCCGGTTCACACGGTACTGGACGGAGACAGATTCACCAGAATCCAGCCGGCCGAGGTTCCACGTGTACTCCCGGTTGAGCCCGGTCTTCGTGATCCGGTCCGGGGCAGGACTGAAATCGGTGAAATATGTGAGGTAGAGCGGTAGTTCTGTGGATACGGACTGCGGCGTGGAAACGGTGTTGCCCTCGTTGCGGACCATTATTGACTGCCCCGCTGTGAGGAGTTTTGAACGGTGGTCCCGGTCGCGGACGATGTCCTCCTTCGCCCGGACCTGTATGGTGGCCGAGGCAGTATCCTGGACAGTCCCGTCCAGCCGTTCGACCTGTGCCGTCACGGTCTTCGTTCCCTGAACGTACTGGCCGAGCGTGAACCCTGCCTCGATGGTCTCGGGCTCGGACGCGATCAATCCCGGAACCGGTACGGTTGTCTGTTTCTGGCCGAGCGTGAACACCGCGCGGTAGGCGTTCGCCGAGAGCTCCCGCTGCCGCACGTTCTTGATGTCGAGGGAGGCGTTCACGGTTTCGCCCGGGTCGTAGACGGTGTCGTCGGTGGCGATCCCTGTGATAAGGATGTCGCGGTCGCGGACGATCCGGTACGACGGCCGCCGCGTTATCTTCTCCCCGCCGCTTTCCACAGTGATGATGACACCGATGTTTCCTTCTATCGCCGTAGCGTCGGGTTCAGCGTACAGGATGGAGTGCTCCGTCTTCCCGGGGTCGACGGTGAGTGCGTATTCGGGGAGAAAATACCAGCCAGGGTTGGCGACGTTGTAGGTTATCGAATAGGTCCGGGTCGTATCCGCATTGTTCGTGACGGAGATGTTGAACCGGGCGGACTCATCGTTTGACGGGTTGATATCAGGGTTCTGGACGTCCACGTCAACAGTGAAGGACTGGGCGGCGGCCGCGGCCGACAGAACAAGGAGAACAGCGACCAGGAACCCGACGCGTGTGACGGCAGCCATGCCTCCAGCTTATCCTCCGGTTTATATAAATCTATGAGCGGTTACAAGGTGAAGCCAGGCGGGGTGGTGTA
>JAXIOB010000032.1:0-12275 GCA_034190585.1 Asbonarchaeaceae archaeon (SeqCode) | reverse complement strand
CCGGTTTATATAAATCTATGAGCGGTTACAAGGTGAAGCCAGGCGGGGTGGTGTACCGACGACCTCTCCGAGGTCGGAGGAATAGAAAAATCCGGCAGGATTTTTCGGTCCACCCCAGGGCTGAGAGGCGGGGTGGTGTAGTCTGGTAACATCGGGGCTTTGGGAACCTCAAGTCCTCGCAAGAGGACGGGGACCGAGAAAATCCGCGAGGATTTTCGATTCAAAATTGCTCCGGCCCCCGGTTCAAATCCGGGCCCTGCCACTCGTATGGACGCTGCAAGGATCGACCACGTCAACATCCGTATCCCGGAAGACGGAGTGGAGGCGGCGGTCTCCTTCTACAGGGACGTGCTCGGATTCCCGCCGGAAAAGCTTGACCGGTACCGTGCCGGCGACCGTACGTCGTTCGCGTTCCGGATCTCCGATGCTGCGATGCTTCATGTCCGTCCGGTCGACGATTTCTCGGAGCCAGAAGAGGGGAACTACGACCATCTCTGCATCGCCCTGGACGAGGATATCGACGCCGTACGCGGACGGCTGGAGGCGGCGGACGTGGAGATCGAACGGGAGGGCACGCCGTGGGGGAGCACCGGCCGCGCTCCCGCGGTATACATCCGCGACCCGTTCAACTACCTGGTAGAGCTGAAGTTCCCATCCTAGCCGGAGAAGCGGCGGGTGTGCTCGACCGCCCTCTCCACGAAGTCCTCGAACCGTTCCTCGTACCCCTCGTCCACCAGGTCGCCGTCCGCGTCGAACACGTCCTGCACGTTGGACACCGGCAACGACGGGCCTGGCCACCCGTTCAGGGTGAGCACGAGATCGTTCAGATCCTTCTGTGCACGGACACCGCCGAACCCGCCGCCGGACACGGTGACGAACGAGAACGGTACGTCCTCGTATTCGGGGTAGAGATAGTCGAGCAGGTTCTTCAGTGCACCGGGGTAAGAGTGGTTGTATTCCGGCGAGACCAGGACGATACCGTCCGCGTCCTCCACAAGCTGGCCGAACTGTTCGACGTCGGTAGGTGGGTCGCCGGGGTCGGCGTACCGCCGCGTCTGCAGCAGCGGGACGTCGCGCTCCTTCATATCGTACAGGTCCGACTCATGCCCCTGTTCCTGCAACAGGCCGGTGACGTACCGTGCGGCGTGAATCGATTTGCGTCCGTCCCGGACCGTCCCCTCGACGACCAGGAACCGGAGTGTATCGCTCATTCGGTAACTTTATTATGCGCCACCAGCTTCTTAAGGGGTATGGAGTTCGTCCAGGAGCCGGACGTGGAACGGTTCCAGGTGCTGGACAGCGACGGGAATGTCGTGGACGGGGACGCGGTCCCGGACCTGTCCGACGACGAGCTCATGGACCTGTACCGGTACATGGTCATCGGACGGACCGCGGACAAGAAGTTCCTGAAGCTGCAGCGGCAGGGCCGGCTCGGCACGTACGCGCCGATCACAGGGCAGGAGGCGGCGCAGGTCGGGTCCGCATACGCCCTGGAACAGCGCGATTGGATGGTCCCCGCGTTCCGCGAATCTGCCGTCTGGCCGGTGCGGGACATCCCGCTGTCGATGCTGGTACAGTACTGGCAGGGCGACGAACGCGGCCAGGACATCCCTGACGACAACAACGACTTCCTCGTATCGGTGCCGGTCGGGACGCAGGTACCGCACGCGGCAGGGATCGCGTGGGCGTCGAAGAAACGTGGCGAGGACGCCGCGACACTGGTGTATTTCGGGGACGGCGCCACCAGCGAAGGAGATTTCCACGAGGGGATGAACTTTGCCGGCGCCTACGGTCTCCCGGTCGTGTTTCTCTGCCAGAACAACCAGTACGCGATCTCGATGCCGCGGGAGGGGCAGACCGGGGCGGCCACGCTGGCGCAGAAAGCCGTCGCGTACGGGTTCGAGGGGATACAGGTCGATGGGAACGACGTCCTGGCGATGTATGCCGCCACGATGGAGGCGCTGGAACGGGCGCGTGACGGCGATCCCGTCATGATCGAGGCGTACACGTACCGCCGCGGCGACCATACCACGTCCGATGACGCGTCCCGGTACCGGAGCGAGGAGGAGGTCGAGGAATGGGTGGAGAAGGATCCCATCGACCGGCTGGAAACATACCTCAAAGAGGAGGACGTGCTGGACGATGACCAAATCGAGAAGATACAGGAAGAGGCCGAGGGACGCGTTGATGATGCGGTCGACGAGGCGGAGAGCGTGGAGGAGCCGGAGGTGGCGGACATCTTCCGGTACATGTTCGACGAGATGCCGGAGCGGCTGGAGAACGAGTTGGAGGAGCTACGGGCGGTGGACGGAAGCGAGGACGGTGATCCGCAGTGACCGAGATGAATCTGGTGGAGGCGGTGCGGGACGCACTGGATACAGAGATGGGGCGGGACGAGGACGTGCTGGTGATGGGGGAGGATTTGGGGGTGGACGGCGGCGTCTTCAGGGCGACGGAAGGGTTGCTGGACGAGTACGGCGAGGACCGTGTCATCGACACACCGTTAAGCGAGTCCGGCATCGTCGGGACTGCGGTCGGGCTCGCGGTCCGCGGGTTCCGGCCTGTCGCGGAAATCCAGTTCATGGGGTTCACCTACCCGGCGTTCGACCAGGTCATCTCGCACGTGTCCCGCATCCGGAACCGGAGCCGTGGCTCGTACACCTGTCCGATGGTGGTGCGGGCGCCGTACGGCGGCGGCATCCACGCGCCGGAGCACCACTCCGAGTCGACTGAGGCGTTGTACGCGCATATTCCTGGTGTGAAGGTGGCGATCCCGTCCAGCCCGTCCGACGCGAAGGGGTTGCTGGCGAGCGCTATCCGGGATCCCGACCCGGTCATGTTCTGGGAGCCGAAGCAGGTGTACCGCGCGTTCGACGAGGAGGTGCCGGACGGGGAGCATACAGTGGAACTCGGGACCGCGAACGTCGTGGAGGAAGGCGAGGACGTGACCGTTATCTCCTGGGGTGCGATGCTGCAGCCCGCACAGGCTGCTGCGGAGGAGGTGGAGGCGTCGGTGGAGGTGGTCGACCTGCGCAGTATCACTCCGCTCGACCTTGAAACCATCTCGGACAGCGTGCAGAAGACCGGGCGTGTCGTGGTGGTGCACGAGGCCCCGAAGACGTGCGGCGTCGGCGCCGAGGTCTCCGCCACCATCGCAGAACGGACGGACGACCTGTTCTCGCTCGAGGCACCGATAAAACGGGTGACGGGGCCTGACACCGTGTTCCCGCTGGAGAAGCTTGAGGATGCGTACCTGCCCGGTGTGGACCGCGTTGTGAAGGGGATCGAGGAGACGCTGGCGGTGTAACCGTCGCAGCCGGTTGCAACGGTTTTGTACCGGTGTGAATCCGGCTGTACGACAGCTTTAAATTGAAGTCTGTGAACGTTCCTACATGCCGCGCGAGACTGTTGCCGAGTTCGAGGTGGAGAAGGTACAGGTGCTGGACGCGGACGGGAACGCTGACGACGAGCTTCTCCCCGATCTTTCGGACGATGACCTTGTGAAGATGTACCGGACGATGAAGCGGTCGCGGCGGCTGGACGAGAAGGCGATTTCGCTGCAGCGCCGCGGTGAGATCGGCACCTACGCGCCTGCCATCGGGCAGGAGGCGGCACAGGTCGGCAGCGCGTACGCATTGCAGGAGGAGGACTGGATGGTGCCGTCGTTCCGTGAGCAGCCCGCGTACCTGGCACGGGGCGTTCCGATGCACGCGTTGCTGTGGTACGCGATGGGGATGGAGGAGGCCGGCGAGACCGAGGGCAACGATATGCCGCCGGCGATCCCGGTCGGATCGCAGACGTTACATGCGGCCGGGCTCGGCTGGGCGCAGCAGATGAAGGAGGACGACAGCGCGACGCTGGTGTATTTCGGGGACGGCGCCACCAGCGAGGGCGACGCCAACGAGGCGCTGAACTTTGCCGGTGTGTTCGACGCCCATACCGTGTTCCTCTGCCAGAACAACCAGTACGCCATCAGTGTGCCGCGGGAGCACCAGACGAACGCGGAGACACTGGCGCAGAAGGCGATCGGGCAGGGCGTGGACTGCCTGCAGGTGGACGGGAACGACGTTCTCGGCGTTTACAGGGTTTCACAGGAGGCATTGGAGAACGCCCGCGACGGGACCCCGACGATGATCGAAGCGGTGACCTACCGCCGGTCGATGCATACCACGTCCGACGACCCGAGTGTGTACCGCGACGACGAGGAAAGCGAGGCGTGGGCGGAGAAGGACCCGATCGACCGGCTGGAAACATACCTCAAAGACGAAGACGTACTGGACGACGACCAGATACAGGAGATGGAGGCGGATATCGAGGACGAGGTCGCGGCCGAGGTGGAGAAGGCGAAGGAAGGGGAAGAGAAGGTCGACCCGGCGGACATGTTCGAGCACGTGTACGCGGAGATGCCGCCGATGCTGCAGGAGCAGCTGGAACAGTTCCAGGAGGTGGAGCAGTAGATGGCGGAGGAACTGAACCTGGTGGAGGCTGTACGGGACGCGCTCCACACAGAGATGGCGCAGGACGACGACATCGTGGTGTACGGGGAGGACGTGGGCGTGGACGGCGGCGTGTTCCGCGCCACGAAGGGACTGATAGAGAAGTACCCGGACCAGGTGTACGACTCGCCGCTGGCGGAGGCCGGGATCATCGGGACCGCGGTCGGCCTGTCCGCGTACGGACTGAAGCCGGTGCCGGAGATCCAGTTCTCCGGGTTCATCGACCAGGGATTCCACCAGCTGAAGCAGCACCTGTCCCGCCTCCGCGCCCGGTCCCGCGGGACGTACAGCTGCCAGGTCACCGTCAGGGCGCCGTACGGCGGCGGCATCCACGCCCTGGAGCACCACTCCGAGTCGTTCGAGGCCGGCTACGCGCACATCCCCGGCCTGAAGGTCGTCATCCCGTCCAGCCCGTCCGACGCGAAAGGACTGTTGACAAGTGCCGTCCGCGACCCTGACCCGGTCGTGTTCATGGAGCCGAAGCAGATCTACCGCGCGTTCCGCGAGGAGGTGCCGGACGGTGAACACACGGTGCCGCTGGGCGAGGCACGCGTGGTCGAGGAAGGAGAGGACGTGACCGTCGTCTCGTGGGGAGCGATGCTGCGGGAGACCGAACAGACGCTGGCCGATATGGACGTGGACGCGGAACTCATCGATCTCCGTACGGTATCGCCGATGGATACGGAGACGGTTATCGCGTCGGTGAAGAAGACCGGGCGGGCGGTCGTGGTACAGGAGGCGCCGCGGACCGGCGGCCTCGCGTCGGAGATCACCGCCCGGGTCAACGACGACGCGCTGTTACACCTCGAAGCCCCGGTGCAGCGTGTGACAGGGTACGACGTGCCGTTCCCGCTGCTGGCGCGGGAGGACGCGTACATGCCCGGCGAGAAACGGATCCGGAACGGTATCGAGCAGACGGTGGAGTTCTAGTGGTCGTCGAGTTCGAGTTCCCGGACGTCGGCGAGGGTGTGACCGAGGGAACCCTTATCGAGTGGCTGGTCGAGGAAGGTGACACGGTGGAGGAGGACGAGTCGCTCGCAGAGGTGGAGACGGACAAGGCCGTGGTCGAGGTCCCGTCACCGACCGACGGCACGATCCAGGAACTGAAGGCGGCGGAGGGCGACACGATCAAGGTCGGGAACGTTATCGTCGTCATCGACGACGCGGGGAGCGACGGCGAGACGGCCGGAGCAGGGGAAGGGACTGGAGACAAGGATGAAACAGCCGACGAGGATGAAGGCACAGAGAAGCAGGACGAAGAAACGGAGGAATCAGCGGGGGACGAGGAGACGGAAGATAGTGGCGGTAGCACCTCTGTCGTCGGCGACCTGGAGGACGCGGACGACACAGAAGAAGAGCCTGGCGAGACGGGCGGGGCCGCGGCATCCGAGGAGGAACCACCTGCGGAGGCCGGCGGCAAGGTGCTGGCAGCGCCGTCAACACGGCAGCTGGCACGGGAGAAAGATGTCGACATCGCCACGGTCGACGGCAGCGGGCCCGGCGGCCGCGTCACGAAAGCGGACGTGGAACAGGCCGCGGAGGGCGGGACGGACACCACCGGCGGAGAAGAGAGAGCCGGTGGGAAGGTGCTGGCGACGCCGTCCGTCCGCAACCTCGCCGACGAGCTGGACGTGGACCTGGAGCAGGTGGAGGGGAGCGGGCCGGGCGGACGGGTGACAGAGGAGGACGTGCGCGGTGCGGCGGAAGGCGGCGAACCCGCGTCCCCGGCAGGAGAAGACGGTGGGACGTTCGGCAGCTCCGGGCGGCGGTTCGCACCGAAGGACTACGACTTCGGACAGTGGGGTGAGGTGGAACGGGAGGAGATGTCGGGCACGCGGAAGACAATCGCGAAACAGATGGAACGGTCGAAGTATACCGCGCCGCACGTCACCGCGACCGACGACGCGGACGTGACCGAGCTGGTGGCGGTGCGGGAGAAGGAGAAGGAACGTGCTGAAGAGGAGGGCATCCACCTGACATTCCTGCCGTTCGTTGTCAAGGCCGTTATCTCGGCGCTCCGCGACTATCCGCGGTTGAACGCGTCGCTGGACGAGGAGACCGGGGAGCTGGTGAAGAAGAACTACTACAATATCGGGGTGGCGGTGGCGACGGACGACGGACTTCTTGTCCCGAACGTGAAGGATGCGGACGAGAAAAGCATCTTCCGGATCGCGGACGAGGTCAACGAGCTCGCGGAGCAGGCACGGAACCGGGAACTCTCCCTGGAGCAGATGCAGGGCGGGACGTTCACCATCACGAACTGGGGGTCTATCGGCGGCAAGTACGGGACGCCCATCCTCAACTATCCCGAGGTCGGCATCCTCGGCACGGGGGTGATCGAGGAGAAACCAGTGGCAGTGGACGGCGATATCAGGGTGCGGAAGGTGATGCCGCTGTCGCTGTCCTTCGACCACCGTGTCGTGGACGGGGCGTACGCGGCGCAGTTCATGAACGAGCTGGTCACCCACCTTGAGGACCCGGACCTGCTGATGATGGACTGACACTGAGGTATGCATATGGTAGTGGGAGAGATATCGACGGAGACCGAGGTCCTGGTCATCGGTGGCGGCCCTGCCGGCTACCTTGCAGCGATCAGGAGCGCGCAGCTGGGGAAGGACGTGGTGCTTGTTGACGAGCGGGAGCGCCTGGGCGGTGTCTGCCTCAACGAGGGCTGCATCCCGTCGAAGGCGGTCATCCACGCCTCGAAGCTGTTCCACGATGCCGGGCACGCGGCAGAACTCGGCGTCGCTGCGGAGCCGGAGGCGGATATGGACGCGCTGCAGGCGTGGCGGGAGGGTATCGTGCAGAAGCTGACAGGCGGGGTGGAGCAATTGGAGGAACGGTTCGGTGTCGAGGTTGTGCACGGCGAGGCGGTGCTACAGTCCGCCGACACAGTCCACATCTCGGACGCGGAGACGGACGGGATCGCGTTCGAGCACTGCATCCTGGCTCCCGGTTCGACCGTGATGGAGCTGCAAGGTGTCGACATCGACCGTGAAACGGTTATCACATCGCGGGAGGCGCTGGAACTGGAGGAGGTGCCGGATACGTTTGCGGTGGTGGGCGGCGGGTACATCGGGATGGAGCTCGGTATGGTGTATGCGAAGCTCGGCGCCGACGTCACGGTGCTGGAGGCAGGTGACCGTATCCTGCAGGGCTTCCCTGAAGACCTTGTGGCGCCGGTGGAGGACAGGGCGGAGGAGATCGGGATCGATGTGATGACCGGGTCCGCGGCCGAGAGCGTGGCGGTGGAGGACGGTGCAGCAACTATCGACACTGGAGACGGCGGTGTGACGGCGGAGAAGGTGCTTGTCTCGGTCGGCCGGCAGCCGAACACCGAAGATCTCGGTCTCGAAAACACGGCGATAGAGACGGATGAACGCGGGTTTATCGTGGTCGACGAGCAGCTCCGGACAGGTGAGGAGCACATCTATGCGATCGGTGACGCTGCAGGGGAGCCGATGCTCGCGCACAAGGGCTACCAGGAGGGGAAGATCGCGGCGGAGGTTATCGCGGGGGAGCCGTCGGCGACTGACTTCGAGGTACCGGCTGTGGTGTACACCGATCCGGAGATAGCGACGGTCGGGATGACGGAGGAGGACGCAGCGGAGAACCACGACGTCACCACCGGCCGGTTCTCGTTCGCGGCGTCGGGGCGGGCCGCGACGCTGGACAGGGATGACGGGTTCGTGAAGGTGGTCGCGGACAGTGATTCGGAGGCGCTGCTCGGTGTGCACATCGTCGGGCCGCACGCGTCCGAGATGATCCCGGAGGCGACGCTCGCGCTGGAGATGGGGGCACTGGTATCCGATATCGTGATGACGGTCCACCCGCACCCGACCCTTTCAGAGGCGTTCAGGGAGGCGTGCGAGGACGCGGTCGGCGAGGCCATCCACAAGTACAATCCGCCAGGTGATGACGGATGAAATCACGGGACGTGGAGTTCGAGAACTCGCGGAAGATGACATTGAAAGGTATCGTCAACCACCCGGAGGGGGCGGAGCACGACGATTCCTCCCACGACTGCCCTGCAGCAGTACTGTGCCACTCGTTCACAGGGTTCAAGGAGATCCCGCACCTGGAGGCGCTTGCAGAGGAACTGACGGACCGCGGTATCGTCACGTTACGGTTCGATTTCTCGGACTGTGTCGGCGAGTCGGACGGCACCTGCGAGGACATGAAGCTGACCAACCAGCTCGACGACCTGGAGAACGCGTTGAACTTCCTGGAGGCGATGGGCGAGGTGGACGAGAACCGGCTCGCGGTCGCGGGGCACTCGCTGGGCGGGATGACCTCGATCCTTGTGGCTGCACAGGATAACCGGCCGCAGGCGGTGGTTCCCATCGCGGCACCGGCCAACCACGAGGGCGAGAAACTGTTCCAGGGAAAGGAGATCGACCGGTGGCGGGAGATGGGCCACACCCACTTCCCGACGGTGAAACGCGGAGAGGTGAAGATCGGGTGGCAGTTCTACGAGGACCTGCAGCAGTACGACGCGGTGGACGCGATCCCGCAGGTTTCCGAGCCGGTCCGGTTCGTACACGGGGACGCGGACGACATCGTGCCGCTGTCCAACTCCGAGCAGCTGCACGAGGCGGCCGGCGAGCCGAAAGATTTACACGTTGTCGAGGGCGCTGACCACCTGTTCCGCCGGGACGAGCACGAGGCCGAGATGGTCGCTGCTGTATCGGACTGGATCGAACAGCACGTATGAATGTGATCGCGATGGAATGGCTTGACGACTACATGCCGAAGGCGCGCGACAGTTTCGACATCTTCAGGAAACAGGTGTACGAGGAAGGCGATCTCGAGCGTGTGGAGAAAGAGCTGATAGCGGTGGCGACAGCAACGGTGATGCGGTCGGAGGACGCTGTCGCGCAGCATATCGAGACCGCGCGGGACAACGGTGCGAGCGACGAGGAGGTCGCCGCTGCACTGGGTATCGCCTGGCTGACAACCGGCTCCACCCAGATCTACTGGATGCAGGACCGGTACGAGGAGCTGCTGGACGAGGCATGGTACAAGCGTCACCTCAGCGAGGCGTCGAAGGCGTTCGGCGACTTCCACGAGAAGATTTACGATGACACACCGCTGGACGAGACGGTGGCGGAGCTTACCGGGACTGCGGTGTCAGTCGTGTCCCGGTGCCCGCACTGTACCGAGTCCCACGCGCAGCAGGCGATGGACGCCGGTGCGTCGAAGCAGGAGGTCGCGGAGGCGATCGGAATCGCATGGTCGGTGGCGGCGGAGTCACAGGTCAACTGGATGGACTACGACGACCTGTTCTAGCTGCTGGAGCCGGGTCCTCCGGTCTCGTCGGCGCGCTCCCGGTATTTCTCCAGCGCAGTATCCAGCGCCTGTGAGAGGTCGATACCGAGTTCGTCGGCGAGTGCGAGCAGTGAGAAGTACACGTCGCCGACCTCATTTTCTATATCTGCACCGAATTCAGGGTCAGAATCGCCGTAGTCCGTCGCCTTCAGTACTTCCTTGGCGACCTCTCCGAGTTCGCTCTGCAGGTCGTGCACCCACACCGATGCGTCGCCGCCGAGGCCGTGTTCCTCGACGAATCCTGCCGCCTTCTTCTGGTCGTCCATCGCTGTCGACCACCTGTACAGGTAGTGGCAACGGCAAGGTTTAAAACCGGGCTGCCGGAGGAATAGGATATGAAGCGTGCGTTCATCGGCCTCTTCGGCATGGTGTTCGGCGGTATATTGCTGGTGCCGTCGTTCCTCATCGGGAAGACGTTCGGCGGGCAGGGCGCGGTCTCCACGAACCCGGCCATCCTTGCTATCCAGGGGATCGGCGCCGCCCTGTTAATCGGGACACCGTTGCTGTACTGGGTCATCCTTCCGGTCGCGGAGCGGCACCGGCTGAAAAAACGTTGAGAGCGACGGAAACGTTCTTTATAACGTTTCAGCGGCAATATATCTGTGAACCGGGAGCTGATGGCGACGGGGCGGCGCCATTTTTAAATGTCGGCTCGTCTACCTGCCCTAGGTTGCGTAGATGAGTTTGAATCATGCCGCGGAAAAGAACACGGAGGAAACCGCCCTGAAGAACGGAAATCCTCCCGCCGTTGTGTGGGACTATGACAGAGTTCTCTCGGACGGCCCTGCCTACCGTCGGCTGGTGGAGGGATGGTACGAGGCCGACCACCTGGACGACGACACCTACGACGCGTTCGATTCTGTGAATCGGTCGGACTACCGGAACGATCAGGAGTTCGAGGGAGACCTTCTCTACCGTGTCACCGACGGCCTGGAGGGGCAGAGCAAGGGAGAACTGTTCGCGACCACGGCCGACCTTGTTGTGCAGCACCGGGACGAATTCCTTTCATCGGACGCGCATGATATCCTCCACCGGCTGGAGCGGCACGGCTTCGAGAACCATATCATCTCCCACAACTACCGCATCCTGTTCGACGCGCTTGCGGATCACTCCCCTATCGATGAGAACAACGTCCATGCGAACCGGCTTGAAGTCGGGGAGGACGGCCGACTGACCGGCCGGCTCGCGGCCAACACGTACCGGGTCGGGAAGCGGCGGATTGTGGCAGATATCGCGAACCAGCAGTACGTGCGGGCAGGGATCGGCGACAGCGTCGCCGATATCCCTCTGCTCAGAGCAGCTGAAGACGCCTTCGCCACTAATCCGACAGACGAGCTCCGGGAGGAGGCAGAGGACAGCGCACACATCCAAACTGCGGAAGATCTGGGAACGGTCGCGGAACACCTGCTCGAGTAACGGTGTCTACGGTGGACGAGGACGACCTCGAGTTCGAGGATATCTACGCCGGGGAAGAGGATCTGAACACGGCCGGCGTTCTCTACCGGGAAGCTGAAGGCTCGTGGAGCCCCACACAGGACATCGACTGGGAGCAGACGATAGACCTGCCTGACGCGGAGAAACGGTCCCTGGCGGATGCGGCGACACAGTTCCATTACAGCAACGCCGTCCACCTCATGCTGACAGGCCGGCTCCTGGAGCAGGCAGAGGATATGGAGACGAAGAAGCTGGCGCTCTATCTTTCCTTCTCCAAGATGCGGAACGTCGACGCGTTCGGCCGGTACATCGGCCGGGTCTCGGTGGACACGGAGATCGCGCCGCAGACGAAGGAATACCTGAGCCGGATGTCGGCGGAGGAAGACGTTGTCAGTCTCCTCCTCGGGATGGCGGTGCTCGGCGGCACAGTCGGGTACGGCGTCCTCGACCACCTCCGCGAGGCGGGCGACCCGCTGTTCACGGAGATCGCGGACCATGTCCGCCAGCAGAAACGGGACAACGAGGAGATACTGGTCAACCGGCTGTCGGAGCTTCTCGACCAGGCGGACGAGGAGCGGCAGGCAGCTATCCGGGAGACAGCGGCATACTACCGGGAGCGGTCGGCGCAGATCGTCCTGTACCACACCGACCTGCTGGAGACGCTGGACCTCGACCCGGACGAGGTCGCGGCACACGTACGTGAACTGACGGACGAACTGTACGGCAAGATCGGGATCGACGCCGAGACACTTGACCAGGGGCCGGGGTAAAAGCCCCGTCCGGGCCTCTGAAGGGTTCATTCCCTGATCAGGCTTCAAATCTATCCCCGATACTGTATTCGGGGACTAAGCGTCCGTCGTTCCGTAAAAGGATTGTTAAAAAACTTTAAATAGGTACTGAAAATTCCGTGGCTCAACCTGGTTTAAGGAAAGAATTGAGGAGAAATAGGGGATCTATCGGATTCCGACACCCCCAAAACTTTATATGTAGCTACTGTTAAATGGTAACAATATGAGT
>JAXIOB010000019.1:2264-14924 GCA_034190585.1 Asbonarchaeaceae archaeon (SeqCode) | reverse complement strand
GACGTCGGCGAGTTCCCGGAGGACCTGCAGAACCTGATGCGGAAGGCGGTCCGGATCGAAGACCATCTTGACGAGCACCCTGCAGACACCTCGGCGCAGCGCAACCTGTCCCTGGTGGAGTCCAAGATCAGGCGGCTGGTGGACTACTACCGCGGCGACCGCATCCCGGAACACTGGACGTACAACATCGAGAAGGCACGGCTCGCGGTCGAGTGACAGGCACATGCTTCTGGAGAAGAGCAAGGAGATGGTGCGAGACGCCGCGGCAGCGGCCGAAGCACTTGAGGAGCTGGACGCGGTCCGGGTCGTGGCGCACTACGACTGCGACGGGATATCCTCCGCAGTGATCGCGCACGAGATGCTGCGTCGTGCCGATGTCCCGTTCGAGATCCGGTTCGTGGACGAGCTGGACGAGGAGAAGCTGGCGACGGTGAAGGAGGAGGCTGACGAGGACGCATGGTTGTTCGTGGACATCGGCAGCGGCCAGATCGACGCCATCGAGGAGCTGCTGCCCGAAGAAACGGTGTTCATCGCGGACCACCACGAACCGGAAGATGGGGACGTGGCACACCACCTCAACCCGCACCGGTACGGGATCGACGGCGGCGAGAACATCTCGGGGGCGGGCGTGACCTACCTCCTGGCACGGATGATGGACGAGGAGAACAGGGACCTGATGCAGTACGCCCTGGTCGGCGCCACCGGCGACATCCAGGAGGACGAGGACGGCTACCTCGGACTGAACGAGCCGATGATCGAGGACGCTGTCGAGCAGGGGTTGATCGAACGGAAGCAGGGATTGAAGCTGTACGGCCGGACGCGGAAGAGCGTCGTCGAGGCGCTGAAGTACACTACAGACCCGTACCTGCCCGGCATCTCCAACAGCGAGTCGGGGGCGGTCCAGTTCCTGTCAGGCCTCGGACTCGACCTGCGGGAGAACGGGGACTGGCGCAGTCTGTCGGACCTGTCGCTGGAGGAGGAGAAGGAGATAGTGCACGGTCTTATCCTGCGCGGGTACGACGTGGAACAGTTGCTCGGCGATATCTATATGCTGGACAACGGCTGGGAGATCCGGGAGTTCTCCTCGCTGCTGAACGCGTGCGGCCGGCTTGAACGACCCGAGGACGGGATCACCATCTGCCTCGAGGACGATCACGAGCTTGCGGCGACGGTGAAGCGGGCGTACGGCCGCAAGATCGGAACCTACCTTTCCTTCGTGGAAGACAACCGCGACAACAGCGACATCGTCCAGGAATTCGAGAACGGTGCGGTCATACACGCCGAGGACGAGATACACGAGAATATGATAGGCACGATAGCGACTATATGCCAGAAATCGGGCATCATCTCCGTTCCCGTGCTTGCGGGACTGGCCTGGAAGGACGAGGAACATACGAAGATCTCTGTCCGGGCAGAGGAGGAGGTCGTGGACGGCGGACTTGAGATGAACACGTTGATGGAGGAGCTCTGTGAAGAGCTCGGGGGAGAGGGGGGCGGCCATGACGCTGCCGCGGGCGGGAAGATCCCGCGGGAGAAGGAGGAGGAATTTATCCGTAACTTCCGGGATATCATCGAGGCCGGAGATCAGGGAGACCCCTCGGGCTGACCGTACTGGGCCGGCAACGCCTGCGCAAGATACTCCTGCACCCTGTCCACGAGATTGAACTTGTCGATCCCGCGGCCTGACGCGTCCCTGATCGCCGCTGTCGCCTCATCGTATTCTTCATCGATTAAATCCGCTACAGACGGTGAAACGTACCGCCGCCACGCATCGTCACCGTCAGCGATCATCTGGCGTATATCGCCCGAACACGGCACCACCTCGTAACCGGCATAATCGGCTACCCGTTCCACAGCGCCATGGTCACGGGGAACATAGAATGTATCGATTTCACGGGTTTTCTCGGGAAGAACCTGTTCGATGGCGCCGAGGGCGTCCGCAACCAGCTTCCAGTGCCTCTCCCGCGTCAGGAAGGTCGTGTCGGCGCCGGCGATCGCCTCCATCCGCTGCCGGTGCAGGAACGGGTTGTCGCCGAATACGAACGGCTCCACCCCGTACGGCGGATCATAGTCGGTCTCATACGCGGTCTCCACCATCTGCTTCACTTCCTCATGCGTGAACGGATTGTGGTAGGACCGGGCATCGGGAGGTGTCCGGAGGATTCCTACGTACAACGTTTCAACCTCTTCGCCGGAGTTCTCAGTAAGGAGTCGTAGTGCGGCGTCATGATGGTTGCCATACCCCTGGAACCGTCCCAACGTGTACGCAGTGTTGCCGTCGGTCATCAGCGTTCACAACTCCATCATTATCCCGTGTCGGACGGGGTATAGTTTCCATGGTGCAGGTCCCAGACAATATCCGCTATGATATGCGCCGCTACCCCGACAGCGGCAGGAATGAATAGCCGGTGAACGTTTACCAGAAGGGCAAGCAGGGCGAGAACGGCAAAATGCGTACCGATCCGGTGGACGTATATCGCACGGCCGCCGTAGTGGATATCATCTACGAGCTGGCGCGGTTTCAGCAGTGCTCTCGCCGGGTGGCGGAACCAGTGAAGGGCTGTTTCTTGGTTACCAGCGACGACAGCTGTAAGCAGGAGGTGGTCGACATCGATGAAGACCCCGGCGACACCGCCTATTACCGCCCACAGGAGTATCGATACGGGTGTAATTCCTGTCACGGCGGCATATAGCGAAGCGGTAAGCACCGACACGACAGCATGCTGTCGCGGGTACATGGTGACTAGAGTGACCGGCTAAACCACGTTTATAAAGCTGTTCGGGGTAATGGTCGAGACAGGGTATAGCAATGGCGAAAGCGGCGCTGCAGAAGGACTGGTACGAGATCATCGCGCCCGACGTGTTCGGCGGAGACGTCGTTGCGGACACGCCGGCCGACGAGCCGGAGAACGTCGAGGGGCGGACGGTGAAGGTCGGGTTGCAGGAGCTGCGGCCGGACACCAGCCGGTACTACATGGACGTGTTTTTGCGGGTCGACAGTGTGGACGGCAGCCGCGCCAGGACAAATATCGCAGGCCACGATATCTCCAGCGAGTATATCTCGAAGATGGTGTCACGGCGGTCGGACCGTGTCGACGCTGTCACGGACGTTGAGACGGCGGACGAGGAACAGATCCGGGTGAAGATCGTCGGCGCGACCATCCGGAAGACCAGCAGTTCGCAGGTGAGCGAGGTCCGGAAGCGGATGGAAGCTGTCGCGGAGGAGCAGGCGGAGCAGAACAGTCTCGACGATTACATGGACATGATTTTCAGCGGCGAGCTGCAATCAAGGCTCGAGGACGCGGCCCAGGACATCTACCCGCTGCGCGAGGTCGAGGTCCGGAAGACCGAGGTCCAGTAACGCGGTTTCTTAAATCCTCACGAGCGTTGCTCGGCAGAGCCCCCTAGTGTAGTGGTCAATCATCGTGGCCTTTGGTACCGCGCTTCTGGAGCAATCATGCGACAGAAGCAAGGTGGAGAAAATCCGCCAGGATTTTCGAAAAGATAGCCACGGACCCAGGTTCGAATCCTGGGGGGGCTATGAGGAGAGCGACGAATAGGCCTCCCATCAAGAAAACCGGATGGTTTTCGTACCGGGGGGCTATTGGTTTAAAACCGGACTGCTAACGACAGTACTATGACGCAACATCTCCTCTGGATCTTCGGCAGCGTCGGACTGGTCAGTATCATCGCGCTTGTCGGCGTGGTGACGCTCGGCCTCAGGGAACAGCTACTGCGGAAGATCGTGTTCGCCCTGGTCAGCTTTGCGGCGGGAGCGCTGTTCGGCGGCGCGTTCATCCATCTCATCCCAAAGACGGCGGCGGAATTCGGGCTGACAACTGCGACAGGGCTCCACATCCTCGCCGGTATCGTGGTGTTCTTCATCGTGGAGAAGTACATCCACTGGCACCACCATCACTTCCGGGAGAACGACTGTCCGGAATGCGTGGAGCCGTGGACCTACATGGTGGTGCTTGGTGACGGCGTCCACAACTTCATCGACGGCCTGGTCATCGCGGCAGCGTACCTCACCTCGTTCGGGCTGGGTGTCGCCACCACGGTGGCGGTGGCGCTGCACGAGATCCCGCAGGAGATCGGCGACTTCGGCGTCCTCGTCCACGGCGGCTTCTCTGTGAAACGTGCGCTCGTGTACAACTTTCTCTCCGCCGTCACCGCCGTCATCGGGGCAGGGGTGGTTGTCGTGCTCGCGGACGGTTCGGGGGTCCGCCGGTTCCTCGTCCCGTTCGCGGCCGGCGGCTTCATATACATAGCTGGCTCGGACCTGCTGCCAGAGTTCAAGGAGGAGACCGATCTGCAGAAATCGACAGTGCAGATGATCACCTTCCTTCTGGGGATCGGGGCGATGTACGCGCTGAAGATTGTCGTGCAGGGCTACCTGTAGCGTGTGAGCGAAGCGTCGCTGAAGACATCGTTGGCGTCGATACCGAACCGGTCGTACACCTGCGGCGGCACCGATATATCGGCCGCCCATATCTCGCCGGCCGCGTCCGTCTCCCGCAGCCCGTCGAACGGTAACGCCAGTGTGACGGTGTGGTCTGCGGTGACGTACGGCTGCATCTCCTCCCCGGTGTCCGCGTCCACACCGCTCGGGACGTCCACGCTGACCGCGGTCGCGGCCGCCGCGTTGATTTCTTCTATGAGGTGGTCGAACGGTGACCGGGGCGCGCCGTCCAGGTTGTACCCGATAAGTGCGTCGATGACGACGTCCGCCGCTCCACCGGCCCTGTCCTGCACCGGCACACCGAGCGCCTCCAAAATATCTAGCTCCTCCTGGCGGATGCCGTCGAGGTCGCGCGACACTGCAACGACCGCGACATCGTACCCCCACAGGTGCAGGCGACGCGCCGCGGCAAGGCCGTCGCCACCGTTGTTCCCGGTCCCGGTGTACACGTGGACCGTGTCGGCGTCGAGGTGCTGCCGCACAAAATCTGCGATCTGGTAGCCGGCGTTCTCCATCATCCGGGAGACGGTGACGCCGTATTCCTGTGGGACGGCCCCGTCGACCTCGCGCATCTGCTCGACAGAAACGGTCGGGATATGCATCGTCAATGCCCGTGATGGTGGTCGTGGTCCAGGTGTTCCGGGTGTTGCAGCGCGCCGAAGGTCCGTGAGACGACCTCGCTGAGGGCGGGGTGGATGTGGATCGTGCTCCGGATGTCCTGGACCGTCCCGCCGTTCCGCATCGCGACGAGGACCTCGTGGATGAGGATGGAGGCGTGCGGACCGAGGACGTGGAACCCCAGGATCTCACCTGTATCATGATCGACCAGTGCCTTCGCGAAGCCGTTCTCCTCTTTCAACGCGCTGCCCATCCCTGTATCCGCATAGTCGTACCGGCCGACCAGGTAGTCCATGTCATCGTCCTTCAGCTCCTGCTCTGTCTTCCCGACGCCGGCGATCTGCGGCGAGGAGAAGATCGCGTGCGGCATCGCGGTGTAGTCCACGTCGTGGTCCTCCTCACCGAACATGTTGCGGAACACCACTTCCGCCTCGTAATTGGCGGCGTGCTTGAACATCCAGTTACCGGCGATGTCGCCGAGCGCGTAGACCCCGTCAACGTTCGTCCGCAGCCGCTCGTCGGTCTCGATGAACCCGCGGTCGTCGGTGTCGATCCCTGCTTCCTCCACCGCCAGTGTGTCGGTGTTCGGGCGTCGGCCCGCGGCAACGAGCAGCTCGTCGCCGGTCACGGAGATCTCGTCGCCGTCCCCGGTTTCCGCCTCGACTGTAATCTCCTCGTTTTCCTCCTCGACCTGTGACGCCTGGTAGCCCAGGTGGACGTCGTATTTCTCCGAGAAGACGTCGGTGAACGCCTCCCGTATCTCCTCGTCCTCGTTCCCGACAAGCGTATCCGACATCTCGATGATGGTGATGTCGGTGCCGAGCGCGCCGTAGAAGTGTGCGAGCTCCGCGGCGATGTAGCCGCCGCCGATGATGACCAGGCGGTCAGGCTGCTCCTCCAGCTCCAGCGCCTCCTTCGACGTGAGGTAGTCCACGGTGTCGAGGCCGTCGACCGGTGGGACGATGGGGCGGGTGCCGGCGGCGATGACGATCCTGTCCGCGGTGATCTCCTCGCCGCCGACCGCCAGCGTCTTCCCGTCCACAAACCTGGCCTCCTCCTGGAACAGTGTGTGCTGGTCGGAGCTCTGGATACCTTTCTTGATGTTTTCCGCGTCCTCGCGTACCTCCGCGTTCACCTCGCGTGTCATGTCGGAGAAGCGGATGCCGTCGATACCGGCGTCGATGCCGAACCGTTCCGACCGCTGGATGTCCTCGGCGACATCTGCGCGGTGGATAAGCATCTTGGACGGGATACAGCCCCGGTTGAGACAGGTACCGCCGAGCGGCCCCTCCTCCACGACGGCCACGTCCAGACCCTGATTCGCTGCCGCTGAGGCGACGTCCAGGCCAGAGCCGGCGCCGACCACGATCAGGTCAAACTCCTGCACCGGGCTCACCGTGGTCTTCTTCCATGTGCTCGGCAAGTTCTTCCTCGTCTTCAAATTCTTTCTCGCAGATGGGGCATTGCACCGGTTCCGGTGTGGGCGGGCCGTCGGGGCCGCCCGGCACGTCGTTCTCTGGCATACCGTGGAGATAGGGACTGGCGGAATAAAAATACAGTGGTTACCGTTCCGATACCGAGGTTTTATATGCGGCAGCGAGAAGGTGTAGGACGCGATGGACCCGGACAACGGCGACGACACGAAAGAGGACGTGAGAGGGATGCTCGGCGACCGCGCCGCCGAACTGGTAGACGACGAAGAGGAGTAACTACTTTTTCAGCCAGACCGCGCCGTCGTCAGTGTCCTCGACCACTAACCCGGCCTCTTCCAGGACTGTGCGGATGCGGTCCGCTGTCTCGTAGTCGTCCGCTTCCCGGTACCGCTCCCGCAGCTCGACCAACAGGTCGGCCATCGCCGCTTCCTCCTCCGGTACATCGGGGTCGACGTCCACACCGAGCACGTCGAACAGCTCCACGAGCGTTTCCCGCACGCTGTCATCGACCGCCTGCCCGTCCTCGAGCGCCGTGTTCACGTCGCCGACAAGTTCCATCAGCACCTGCTTGGCGCGGGCGGTGTTCAGGTCGTCGTCCATCTCCGCCGTGAACCGGTCACGGACGTCCTCGACATCGATATCAGCCGTTTCGCCCCTGTCAAGTTTCTCGATGCGCTGCACCGCCTGCCGCGCCCGTGACAGCTCCTTCTCCGCTTTCTCGAGGCCGTCCAGGGAGAAGTCCATGGCGGACCGGTAGTGGGAGGACACCAGGTACAGCCGGATCGCATCGCCGTCGAACTCCTGCAACAGCTCGCGGACGGTGTAGAAGTTGCCCTCCGACTTCGCCATCTTCTCGCCCTCGACCGTGACGAACTCGTTGTGCAGCCACGTGTCCGCCATCCCCTCGCCCGTGGCTGCCAGGGCCTGCGCCCGTTCGTTCGGGTGGTGCGGGAAGATATGGTCCTTCCCCCCGGTGTGGATGTCGAACCGGTCACCGAGATACTTCTGCGACATGACGGTGCATTCGAGGTGCCATCCCGGGTAGCCCTCGCTCCACGGGCTGTCCCACCGCATCGCATGGTTCTCGCCGGCGCTTAGCCAGAGCGCGAAGTCGAACTGGTTCTTCTTGTTGTCATCCGGCTCCACCCGTCCCTCGGCCTCCTCTTTCAGCTCCTCGATATCTTTCTTCGCCATCGCGCCGTAGTCGTGGTCTGCCGCGAACGTTTCCACGTCGAAGTAGACGTTCCCGTCGACCTCGTAGGCGTACCCGTTCTCGATGATGTCCTTGACGTACTGGACCATCTCGTGGATGTGACCGGTGGCGCGGGGCATGATATCCTGCCGCGGCACGTTCAACGCGTGCGTGTCCTCGAAGTACCGCTGCAGCTGCTCCTCCACCAGCTCCATCGGCTCCAGCCCGAGCTCCTCCGCCCGTTTCTCGACCTTGTCCTCGCCCTGGTCGCCGTCGTCGGTGAGGTGGCCCACGTCTGTAACGTTCTGGACGTGCCGGACGGTGAACCCTTTCCATTCCAGGTAGCGGCGGAGCGTGTCCCACGCTACATACGCCCGGGCGTTGCCGACGTGGAGGTCGTCGTAGATGGTCTGCCCGCAGGAGTACATCCGCACCTTGCCCTCCTCCAGCGGCTGGAACTCCTCCTTCTCCCGCGTCAGCGTGTTGAACAGGTGTAGTGTCATCGGTTCTCGACCTCGATGCCGACGTTCCGAAGGTCCTGTTCCAGGCCGTCGACGGTGTTGTCCAGCGCCATGACCTCATGCAGCGGCAGCCACCGGTATGCCACGTGCTCCCACGTCAGGTCCGGCTCCTGCTGCTGTACCGAGATGAGCACCGGGTGCACTTTAAACTCACCGTAGTCGCCGCGGACGACGTGCGGGTCGCCGACCACGCGGACATCGCCGGTGAACCCGGTTTCCTCACGGAGCTCGCGCTGCGCCGCTTCCCGCGGGGTCTCGTCGTCCTCCACCCAGCCACCGGGGAACTCCCAGACGCCGGGGTACACGTCCTTCTCGTCGGTCCGTTTCAGCAGCAGGAACTCGTCTTCTCCCGCGGCGTAGGTGACGGCCGGTGCGACATCCCTCATCCCGCGACACCCTGTGAGAGAGCCGGGGCCGGGCCGACCCGTACGCGTAAGAGCCTGTCGCCGCTGAGCCTCCGCATACCGCCGTTTAGTTAAAAAGTTTTAAAATCGCTTTGCCGCATTCTTCCGTTTCAGAGCCTGAAAGTCAAAAATATTCCGAATAACTCAGAACCAGTTTTTCTATTCCACAGTTTTTATTTCCAGCCCTCCACATCGGCTCCCAGGACGAGGTTGGTGCTGACACAAGATAGAACCGAGCCGATGCTGGGAGAGGAAACGGCCGCCCCAACTACTCCTTCTTGTTTCCACGATCCCGTTCTGTCAACACTCTCCATGGTGGAGGAAGTATGTGCAAAGCTGTCATCAGAGCTATCGGGAGCCAGTAGTAAGCGGCAAACCGATAAACCGGTTGATTCTGGACGGAGAGAAATCCCCCGAGGATCAGGAAGGGGAGTATCAAAACTGTCCAGACACCAGCGATTCGCTCCCTTGTCTGATTCGCAGCCATAAATTCCAGTTATCCTGTGGATCGTAAAAATTCAATAATGTTCCGAAAAGGGCGGCGGGAAGAATGAACCCGCCTACACCGTCGGCCAGGCGTCCGAATCCGCAGGGCCGACCTCTCTGGAGGGACACCCCGCCGATGCAAGAATCATCCGCGTCCATTTCCAACACTTTGATAGCCAGTTGGAACAGACGTGTAATCGCGCGCCTTATTTTCGCGAATGCATGAAACATCTCGTGGCGGGGTATGAAAGCAATTGTCCTTACAGAGATACCAGTCCGTAACTGGTTATCTACTCAAATATTTCTGTTAAATCCGCGTCAGATTCTCGATAGGCTGCAAGGAAGAAGAATCCGGACGAGATAAGGAACAGTGCCGAGGTTACCGTGCTTGCCACCGTGTCTGTAATGCCGAGGACAAACAGGACAGATCCGACAGCAAGGTACTGATCCGTGGCCGACGTTTCACCACCGCAACAGACCTTATCCGTGTATTCGGCGAAGAATCCGGAGAAGAACGCGCCGACCCCGACCGCAATCAACGCCCATGTTATCCCTGACGCGGGAATCGCGACATTGTGGAACAGGAACGTTATGATTACTGCGATACTTCCTCCGATACCTCCTTTCACCGCTGCAGAGTACAATCTGGATTTAATCACATCTGGGTTACCGGAATGATGATTTAAATTATCTTTCGCGGGACGCCGCCACTCTTAGACGGCTAGTTCGGGTGACGAAACAGCTGCTATACTAATTTCAGTGGAGGATAGCTGACAGAGAAATTTCCGGATAATTGCTATTCGGCTGTATATACGCTCTAATACGCCTCAAAGTAGCATATTGTTCAGCCAACCTAGGTTTAAATTCTGCAATATCAAGACGCAGGTGTGCCGTTCGAAAGGTGGTAAAGGTCAGTCTAGAACACTACATGGCCCGTGTCTTCAGTTTCGATGAAGAGACCTGGCTCCGGCACGCCAACCCTCTCAGCGTGTACACCCGATATACTGTTCTTCCGCTCCTGATTGTTTCCCTGTGGAGCAGGAGGTGGATTGGAACATATTTCCTCATCCCTCTCGCACTATCGATGGTCTGGATGTATGTGAATCCCCGGTTGTTCGGTAAGCCAGATTCCTTCGATTCGTGGGCGGCCCGATCGGTGCTTGGAGAGCGGATATGGAAAGAGAAATCGTCCTACGATGTGGGGAAAGACTTCATTATCCAGATCCGTATCCTGAACCTTATTCAGGTACTGGCGATTCCACCTCTTGCCTGGGGCCTGTACTACTTTGAGTTCTGGCCGACCTTGACAGGGTTCATCCTTCTCAATCTAGGGAAATCATGGTTCCTTGATAGAATGGTCTGGCTTTACCAAGAGCATAGCGGCGAGGAAAGAGTGAAACAATGGACAGGGTAAGACAGTAATCGGCAACCGCCTGTTAGCTTTAAATCAAATATGGCAGAAAAGAGCGGTATGGAGGTCGACCGATACGGCTATGCTTCAGTTTTCCTACTATCCTTGATGATTGTTGTTACAGTATACGGATTCACACAGCTCTCAGGCGACATAGCCATACATTTCGATGCGGCAGGCCAGGCGGATGGCTACATGCCACTCTTTCCCGGAATCCTTCTCATGCCAGCTATCGGCACTTTCATCTTGGTAATATTCCATTACCTTCCGAGAATCGATCCCTTAGGGGAAAACTACGAGAGCTTCGAGAACCTGTTCGAACTGCTGCAATTACTGCTCATAGGAATCTTCACCTATGTACAGGCGATGATCATCACCTGGAACCTCGGGCACAAGTTCAACCCTTCGCTGATGGTGATGCCGGTAGTATTCTCAGCCTACTACCTCGCTGGCAAGATCATGGAGAAGGCTGAGAGAAACTGGTTCATCGGGATCAGGACGCCCTGGACACTCAGCAGCGATGAGGTCTGGAAGAAGACGCACGAAAATACTTCCCCGCTGATGAAACTCGCGGCGGCGATCTCACTGGCTGCGCTCGTCGTGCCCGAGTACAGTGTTTACCTCTACGCCGCGCCAGCCTTCCTGGTAGCGATATTCTCAACCATCTATTCCTATATAATCTACAGGAACACCCAGGAGGCAGATTAATGTTAAATATAACCTCGGCCAAAAGAACCTCATGGACTTCGAATATATAGAAGAAGTTACAAGCGGCCTGATCAGCATTCTCGTTGCTATAGCAGTCACTTACGCAGCTTCAATCGTATTTCCTACCAGCAACCTGGGATGGGCATTAATCGCGGTCGGATTCGCGAGCTTCTTCTCCGGATTCTTTGGCAGGTACTACGGGGAGCGGTGAAAAGATGCGTGGATTCGGAAAATTTTGAAAAATCAAATCCGATTCTTCCTGCACGTTCAGAAACCTGATGAAAACAGGTCAGTGGATGCTGACACTGGGCTATGATTTCTCCCTCGGCCGGCAGTAGCCCTAGCACCGACCTGCGCATCGGAAAGCTGCAGCCGACATCCAACGCCAACGCCTGCTATTCGCCAAAAGCGCTCGAATTACTCTATGGAAGAGCGGAAGCCGGGGCCGGGATTTGCACCCGGGTAAACCGCTCTTTCCCGAAATCGGAGATTTCGGTCGACTCGATAAATCTCCGATTTACGACTGCAGGCGGTCGCATAGCTCCTCTGCCACCCCGGCATGGAATGGCGGGTGCGCCAATCAAGCACCGCAAGGTGCGTCCCTCGGAAACTCCTGAAGGAGTTTCTTCGATCGAGTGAACCCGCACGAGTTCATCGAGTCTGCCACCCCGGCGTATATCGGAATAAGTGAAAGTATCGAGACTCAAGAAACCGTCAGCAGCAACCACAGCCGTCGCCGCACCCACAGCTCTCGTCATCGTCGCCGCCGCGGCAAACACGTCCACCCTTCATACCCCTGTCTCCGGTGTACAGACTTAAAAATAGTGCGGGCGGTGCTCCCGACTCCGCGCCACCGGCTGTACCACGTTTAAAAGCTTCTCACGCGAGGTTTGAGGCGGGATAGCCCGGCCGCCTCGGGGACGGCTCCACTGCAAATCCTCGATAGCAGGGGTGACGCCGCGGGGGCGCAGCGTCCCGGCAGGACAGCCCGCGTCCCGACGTCGACCCGCCGTCCTCCGGGGCCGTCCCTGCGGTGAACCGGGTCAGGCCTTGACGGGAGCAGCCCTCAGCCGTGGTGGGCGGCGTTCGGAGGGTCGCGGCGGCGAGGACGGCCGCGGACCACTGCCCTGCTGGCGACGCCTGCCACGCCGCGGTTCCCACCTCTTTTTCCCGCTTCACCTGCGGCAACGCCTTTAAACTCGCGGACGTATACTATCGCATGACGGAGTTCGAACGCGAACTTGTGAACGCGTTCAACCGGTATTTCGAGGAGAGCAACGAGCGCGGAATCGCGTACCGGCGGAAACAGCACCGGTTCAGTTCGCAGTTCGTGGACGTCCTTGTGGATTCTATCCGGCCGGAGTTCTATCTCGCGATCGAGAACAAGTCCATCTCCACCAGCGCCACGAACAAGCTGTACTTCTC
>JAXIOB010000019.1:0-2164 GCA_034190585.1 Asbonarchaeaceae archaeon (SeqCode) | reverse complement strand
TCAACCGTTGCCATCGGTGTGGGCGCCGCACTCCTCCTGTTCGGGGACGGTGCGGTGTCGTTCCTGTTCTCCGCCGCGCTGCTGCCCGCGGTCGCCGCCGGCATCCTCCTTGCGGCTGTCGCGTTCGTGCCGCACGTTGTCAGCCAGCAGGTGAGCGCCCGCGCACTGAAATCCCACGCCGAGTACCGGCAGTGGACGCCGGGAACGGTCATCACCGTTCTCAGCCCGTTCCTCGGGTTTCTGGCAGCTGTGCCGGGTGGGATGGAGATGCACACGGTGAAGGGGGAGCGGTACGGCCATTATGAACCTGAACTGACGGTGAATCAGGTGGGACTGATCGCGGCGATCGGCCCCCTGGTCAACATCATGCTCGGCGTGATATTCGCGTTCCTGGGCGACGCGGCCACGCTACCGTTGCTCGGGCAGGACCTGTTCGACGTCGGCGCCCGTATCAACGCGTACATCGCCGCATTCACCATGCTCCCGTTCTACCCGTTGAACGGGTACAAACTGATGCGGTGGCACACCCCGCTGTGGGCGATGGTGCTCGCGCTTGCCGGGCTGCTGTTCCTGCTGTGAAACAGCACCGATTTAAACCCGACACGCCACTAACACGGTATGACCGACGTCCTCGACCCGTCGAAGGCGTACATCATCCTGTTCGCCGCTCTCGTCCTCCTCGGCCTCGGTGTCGGCGCGGCCGGTGCAGGCCTTGGCGTGGTAGGGGCTGTCCTGGTAGCGGCGTTGCTCGGGTTCGTTGCCGGGCTGTACACCGAACGGGAGTCGACGGATATCTTCGGCTCGCTGGTCCTGACGGCGGGGTTCACCGCGGTCGTCGGCTGGATGCTGCCGCTGTCCATCACGTGGACCGTCGCCGTCTTCCTGCTCGGGTTCATCGCCGGGATGAGAACCGAGCGGCGCTGACACGGCGAAGCACTTTTTATTCACGGACGCGCACTGGTTCCTATGCCGGAGATCACGGTCGGCCGGGACGAAAGCGATATCGAGGAGTACGGCGAGGAGCTTGCGACGGCGTACATCGGCAAGCACCTGGTCGGCGAGCAGCAGGAGGCGCATACAGCGAACCCGCTCCGGCTTGACATCGCCCGGCCGCACGTCATGGGCGTGTTCGGGAAGCGGGGAACCGGGAAGAGCTACACACTCGGCGTGCTGGCGGAGGAACTGGTGCAGGCGGAGGACGAGGTCGCTGACAACCTGTCCACGTTGCTCGTGGACTCGATGGGGATCTTCTGGTCGATGAAGAACCCGAACGAGGAGGACGCGGTGCTGCTGGACCGGTGGGAACTGACACCGCAGCAGGTCGATATCGACCTGTACGTGCCGGAGGGCCACGCGGACACGTTCCGTGAGAGGGACATCCCGTTCGACCAGACGTTCGCGGTACGGCCCGGCGACCTCACCCCGGGGGACTGGGCGCTCGCGTTCGGGATCGACCTGACCGAGCCGATGGGCGTCCTGCTGGAACGGATCGTGAACGACCTGCAGGAGGACAAGGGCAGCGGGTACGGCATCCCTGACCTGATAAGCTATGCGGAAAACCACGACGACTTCGACGAGAACGTGCGGCGCGCGCTGGTCAACCGGTTCGAGGGGGCGCAGGACTGGGGGATCTTTGCGGTCGATGCCCCGCCGGTGACGGACCTGACCGAGCGGGGCGACGTGACGGTGCTGGATGTGAGCATGTTCGAGGACCTGAGCGGTGGATGGTCCGCACGGACACTGGTCGTCGGGTTGCTGGCGCGGAAGCTGCTGCGGCAGCGGATGGAGGCGAAGCGGGTGGAGGAGATCGAGGAGATGGAGGGCATCCGTGCCTCCGAGTCACCTATCGTGTGGATGCTGATCGACGAGGCCCACCAGTTCATCCCGGACGAGGGGAAGACCGCTGCATCCGACCCGTTGCTGCAGTGGGCGAAAATCGGCCGGGAGCCCGGCGTGTCGCTGGTGCTGGCGACGCAGCAGCCGGACAAGCTGCACGAGGACCTGCTGTCGCAGATGGACATCCTGCTCACGCACCGTCTCACCGCGAGCAACGACATCGCCGCGCTGGGCAACATCATGCAGACTTACATGAGCGAGGATATGACTGAATACATCGACAACCTGCCGCGGCAGGACGGCGCCGGCATCATCCTGGACGACAACT
>JAXIOB010000011.1:0-15029 GCA_034190585.1 Asbonarchaeaceae archaeon (SeqCode) | reverse complement strand
ACGCTGTACTGCTTCGCGAGGACAAGGTCCTCCGACAATCGCTGTTCGGCCGCTTCCAGCGCTGCGTCCTCGCCCGACCGGAACCGGGGGTGTTCCCCCCCGCCCTGCTCTCGTTCCCCCTCCCCGGTGATGTTGAACCCGAGGTCCAGATCCGACGCGCCGATATCGGACGCCTCCCCGTATATCTCCGTGGTGTTCTGTAGCACCGGTCGGTCCTCGTTCTCCCCGCCGCGGTCGATCGACGGTAACAGGGCGCCGCCGTGCTCCTGCAGCTGGAAACTGGTCAGCCCGGAGGCAAGCGTCAGAAAGCTGAGAGCGCCGACCACCAGGATTTTCTGGATGAGCGCCCGGGTCGGGATGATGCTGTCGGACGTGACCTGTCGGATCCGCGTCATCAGGTCCTGCACCATCGCCCGCGTCACAAACGTGTCACGGTCGCGGTAGTCACGGGCGGTCCGCAGGATCTCACGCAGCTCCGGGTTCCGCTCCTCGTAGATCTCCAGACGGTACTGGTGGGCCCGGTACGCCAGGTCCACGAGAAACACCGCGACCCCGACCCCGGCAAGGATGAGCGTTGTGGACACGCCAGGGAGGATCTCCACGCTGAACAGGAACAGGACGAGGTTGAGCGAGAGGAAGACGATCAGCGCGTCGAGACTCGCCTGCAGCAGGTTGACCTTGACAAATTCCCGCTTCAGCCGTTTCAACACGTCGTTGACATCAGCCATTCAGTCCCACCGGTCGCATGCGTCTGCTGCCGCATCCGTCATGTTCGCCTCCGGAACGTCTTCACATATTACGGTCAGGTTGTCCTCCAGCGCAGCAATTTCGTCCTCCTGCTCCGCCACGGTGTCTTTGAGATCCGCTATCGACGCCTCCTGCGACGCGACCGTCGCCTGCAGCGACTGGACGGTGTCGTTCAGTGACGCCACGGTAGACTCCAGGTCAGTTATCACCTGTTCCTGCCGCTGCGTCTCGTTCACCGTCACACGCAGGTCCTGCCGCGCCGCCGTGAGCGCGGACGACAGGTTCGCGGTCCGGTTCTCCAGCGTCGCTATCCGCGCCTTCTTCTCCTGCACTGTCTCCCGCAGCTGCTGGTTGGTCGACACCTTTTCACTGAGCACGTCCTGGTACGTAACGGAGAGGCCGGCGAGGATGGCCAGCACGACGACTGTCGACACGAGGAGGAACGGGTTCAACCGCCGCCGCAGGAATTCCTGCATCGTTTACAGCCTCCCGTTCATCTTCCGGTACCCGACCTCGCCGAGGAACACGGCGAGAGCGGCCACCAGGAGGTAGTTTGTGACAGGGGTTTTTGTCGGTACCGTCCGTGTGCTGAACTGCCGCGCCTGTTCACGGATCGCCGCGGTCTCGTCCGGCTGGAATACCTCGCCACCGGTCTGCCGCGCCAGCCCCTCCACGCTGCGGTACCCGACGCGGGACAGTTCCGGGTTGTAGTTGTACGCGTACGTCTTCCCGGCGAACGTGTGGAACCCGCTCCTCCCCGGCTCCAGTTCGCCGGTGTACAGGCTGCTTGACTGCCGTTTCAGGCCGTCGACCGGGTGGGATGCGCGGACCTGGACGGGGCTGCCGACATGCCCGTTCTCGATGTCGACCCAGCGGTCCTCCTTCCGGTCCGGTTCGCCGACCGCCCAGCTCACCGTCCGCAGCAGGAGCGACGGGTCGTCCCGCCGCAGCTGCGTCAGCTCACGGTTCCCGCCGGAGAACGCGGCGACCCGTCCCAGTCCGTACCGCCACGCGGTCAGGAACGGCTGGCCGCCGGTCCCTGTGACAAGGAGGTCGGCACCGCGGCGCGGCGTCACCGGGTCGAACCCGGTCGCAGCCGCGGACAGTTCTTCGCGCTGCGTGATGAAGTGGGACGGGTCGACGACCACGAGCCGCGACGCTTTCCCGGCGGCTCCGCCCGCGGCGAACACGAACTGGAGCCGTCCCGCCTCCGACGCGTCGAGGAACATCCCATTCGCGGTGTCCGTCACCTGCCGGAGGAACTCCGTGTTCGCGTCGCCGCCGACGGCCACAGTGATCAGCCGTACGTCGAGGTTCTGTGCGACCTGTCTGGTCCTGGCCGGTACCTGTTCGTTGGCGCCGAGTCCGCCGATCTTCCCGTCAGTTATCCAGATGATGTTGCCGGTGCTATTCAGCAGTTCGGCCGCGCCCTTCAACCCGGCGTTGTGGAACGACGGACCGCTCGGCTGCAGCCGCGCGATCTTCTGCTTCAACCGGTCGCGGTGGAGGGACAGTGGCTGCGGCCGCGACACCAGGTACGCGTCCCGGTTGTACGCCACCGCTCCTGCCCGGTTGTTGAACGGGAGCAGTTCCACCAGGTTGTACGCGATTTGCTTGGACCGCTTCACCTTCCCTTCTTCCGCGGTGCTGACCGAGATGTCGACAGCGAGCACGATCTTCGTGCCCTCCGACTGCCGCCCGTCCGCAGTGGTGCGGACCGGCAGGATGTCCATCGCCGCGTCACTAGGGTCTCCCGTATACACAACGCCGTTCCCCTGCATCGCGTACCGCTCCATGCCGTCCACATCTTTCTTCAGCACGACCGCGTAGTACTCCTCCAGATCCTCGGGCGGCTCCGACCGGTACGTCACGTCGTAGAACCGTTCCAGCGCCGCGCCCATGCCGCCTCTCTTCCCAACCACCAGCACCTCCGGTTTCTCAGCGACCTCGACGGCCTTGAAGTACTGGTCGTTCACGTCGTACCTGTCGCTGGCGGGGATGCTGGCGGTGACGCGGTGGCTTCCCTCTGTCTCGAAGCTTCTCGTGAATGTCCACGCTCCCTTTCCGCTCTTCTGCGGTTTCACCGTCTCGCCGTCCACCTGCACCTGTGGCGTCGGGACGCTCCCGGTCGCCGAGACGTGGACAGTGAACCGTGTCTCTGCGCCGGGCACCGTCGTATCCGGTCCCTCGATCCGGACTGCGGCCTCGTGCTCTGACGCCGGGTTCAGGACGTTGAGCGTGGAGTTCACGGCGTTGAACCGTTCCGCCACGCCGTCGAGCGTTCCGGAGGTCTGGAAGTCGCTGACCGCGACGTAGTTTGTGTCCGGTTCCAGATGGCGGAGGATACCCTGCTTCAGGTCGGATGTGTTCCCCGCGGCGATGGTCCGCCGCCGCACCTCCACGCCGTCGAACTGGAGTGACGGCTGCTCCAGGACGGAGGTGGACATCGACTGGTCGACGAGGACGGTGAGGCGCGGCTGGCTGTGAACCGGTTGCTGTGTCGTCACCGTCGGCCCCGCCACCGCGCCGACCAGCAGCACGAGGAGTGCGGCGCGGAGCAGTGTTGTCACCTGTCTGAACCGGTCCTCCCGGTGCACCGCGCTGTACAGTACAGGGAGGACAGGGAGGAGCAGGAGCAATGCGAGCGGGCGTTGCACGCCGACCATCATACCACTCCCCGCCACCGGAGGTATCCGAACTCGCCGAGCGCCATCACGAACAGGAGCGCTGCGACATACGGTTTCATCGGTTTCTTGGTCCGGTCCGTCCCCGTCAAACCGCTGGTATCCACCGTTGCCTGCTCCTCCCCCGACTCGTCGGGGCTCTCCAGGTTGGCTGCGACCGTCGCCCGATCGGCCTCATAGAACCCGGCGTTGACCATCGTCGCCCCGGCCTGTTCCGACCCGCCCGGTGGTTCGACCGTTGACGCGTTGAGGCGCTCCCCCGTCTCCCGGTTCCACGCCGCCACGGTCGGCCGGTCCGTCAGCTGCTGCAGCAGGTCCTTCCAGAAGACGGGGTAGAGGAAGTCGAACCGGAAGTCGCGGTCTTGGATATTGTACAGCACCACCTCGCCGTCCCCGTGCCCCGCCCGCACAAGTGCGTTGTGGGTCGCCATCGCCTCACCGCTGATCCGCCGGAGGGGGAACACGGTTGTGCTCCCGACAAGCACCCGTCGCGGCTGCTCGATTTCTACCGTTTCGTTCCGCGGCGCACCGGTCCGCCGGACAGGGAGCGACGACAGTTTCTGGAAGATACCGTTCTGGGCGAAGACGACAAGCGATGCACCGGACCGCACCCGGGATTCCACTTCCTCGACGGTGCTCCGCAGCAGCCTGTCCGTCCGACCGATCACGTACACATCCGCCCGCGGCACCTGATTTACAGGCGGGGTGACGGTCTCGATAGCGGTGAAGTTGATCAGCTCCACGGCCTTCTCCAGGTACCGGTTCCCCGGCCCGGAGATGAGCAGAACGCGGAATCTCCGGTCCGGCGGGATCGATATGAACGCGGTGTTGTCCGCGGGGACCGGGTCGCTCTCCAGTTCTACTGTTGTCTTTCCAGGCGGTGTGGGGACTGTGACGGTCTCCACCGCACCGGCCGGGATGGTGAGGGAAGTGGATGTCGGGCCGGCGGTCACCGTCACCTGCGCCGCCCTGTCCATCACGTTCTTCACGTCGACTGTGCTGTTCCCCTGCTGTGCGTTGACATCGATGATGCCCCACCTGTTCCCAGCGCCTGTATCCATCACCGCGACCGTCCTCCCCGAGGACTTCAGGTCCTGCACCGCGGCGGCCGCGTCGCCGTTCCCCACCGTCTGATCCAGGTCGCTCGCCACGGCGACCTTCCCAGTATACCGTGACGCCACCTCCAACGCCGTCATGATATCGGTCTCCACGTCCCGCGCCGACACTGTTACGACCCGGTCGAGGAGTCTCTGCGTTCCGACGTTCTCCAGCGGCACCGCCACCTCCTCCCCTGCGAGAACCAGCGTGTTCCGCCGACCCGCGTGCCGTTCTACGAAGTCGTGGAGCGCGTCCATGTCGTCCGCCATGCTGGCAGACCGGTCGACCACTACGACCGCGTGCTCCGCTGCCTCTTCCCCGGTGATGTACGGCCCGGCGAGCGCCCCCGCCAGTACGGCGATGAACAGGATATGGAGCAGGAGGACGAGGTTCCGCTGCAGCGTTCGCAGCGCCTTCCGCATCCGGCCGGACCGTTTCTCCTCCATGAAGAACTGCATCGACGGCATGACCCGTTCCTCCGGCTCCGGCCGCATCAGGTAGATAGCGAGCAACGGGAGGAGTGCGAGCAATGCCAGCAGCCCCGCGGGGGTGAGGAAGAAACTGTCCACCGCGGCGTGGAACGACATGCCACCTAGTTTCGGTCCTACACAATTTATACATAGGGTGTACACGCGGAGAGCCGCCAGCACTCACCGTTTGTTTTATAAAAGAGAAGCGTCCGCTAACAACTGCAGATACTCCTAGGTGGACGCTACAATGAAAATCAAGCATTCGTTGAAGAAGGTCGGTGCTGTGGCCGGTTCTGCCCTGATGGTCGGGATGACCATGGGCGCGGCCCAGGCAACGGCCAACACCCTTGGCGACTTCCCACAGCCATTCGTAAACGCGGACGGACAGGTCCAGTCACAGATCGTGGTCGGCTCACAGGGACAGCAGGCCGACGTCGTGGGAGCCATCAACGTAGCGTCCGCACTGGGTAACGCTGCCGTGGCGGCGGAGGAGAAGACGGAAACGGTTTCTGCAGGGACAGGTGTATTCGGCTGGTCTGCGAGCGGGGGAACGACTCTGGACACTGTCAACGACCAGCTCTACTTTAACGATAATATCTCTGCAGTACGTGACACGCTGACCTCCGACCAGGTGGAGCAGCTGCACGATGTGACGTTCCAGGACGACTCTGGTGATGAGACGGACATCGAGTTCTTCCTGTATCCTGGAGACCAGCAGGTGCAGTTCGGGAAGCCGTCGGACCGGTCCAATCAGGACCCGGTCCTGTACGTGGACAACCCGGCTGATCCGTCTGCCTCGAACTACCTGTACCGGCTGCAGGCGAACATGGAGGACGAGATAGGGTTTAACACTTCTGACGTTGAGGATGAGGAGATCCAGCTGTTCGGTGACACCTATACAGTTTCTACTGATACGACAGGAAGTGAACTCCACCTGCTGGGCAGCCAGCAGACTGTGGACATCGACACTGGTTCCTCGAAGACGGTGACTGTCGGCGGCAGCGAGGTCACCATCGAGGCTGTCTCCGCATCCGACTCCGATACGGGCTCGTTCCGTGTGAACGGTGAGCTGAAGGAGAAGGATGAGGAGCAGACGGTGACGGTGAACGGCCAGGAGATCCGGCTGGACGAGGTTGTCCAGACTGGAGGTTCTGACTCTGGTACCGGTGTGCTGCAGTTCGCTATCGGCAGCGACGAGATTGTCCTCCAGGACGGTCAGCAGATCGAGGACGATGACGGTGACGACATCGACGGCACCTACGTCGAATTCAACGGAGGTTCAGGTGGATCTGGCGAGGTATCCGACCTGTCCACGATAGATGTCTATGTAGGTTCGAACGATGACAACCATGAGTACGTGACTCTTGCAGAGGATGGTCAGTACACGCATCCGCTGTTCGAGGACTTCACGTTCCACTTCGGCGGACTCAACCCTGATGCGGGGGCCGGTACGGGTGGAAACGTGGACGAGGTGTCTGTAACGCCGTCCGGTGATGACACGGTGACCGTCGACTTCACAGCGGCAGGGGGATCGTCGGCATCTGTAGAGTTCGTGCACAACGCCTCCGGGGCGTTGAACCTGGCTGACGATGATGGCGACACAATCCACGTGGTCGAGAACGAAACTATCAATGAAGACGAGTACTTCTCGTCGGATGCTGGTGATTTCCCGCATCTGTGGGAGGTGACCAACATTGACCGTGATTCGGACAATGCCACGTCGGCGATCCAGTCGTCAGACGAGGCGGAGATTTCGTTGAAGGACACGGTCTCCGGCTCCACGGTCACGGTTGACCTGGACGCGGAGTCCGGTGCAACGACAGGGTCGAATCCGGACTACGCTGACACTGAGGTCATCGATGGGCAGACGTACAAGTTCCTGCTCGACGGTTCCAGCTCCGGAGACCTGTCCGGTGGTTTCAGGGTCGCCTGGGGCGACAGTTCCGCAGTGAACGACGGCGGCAACGCGAACGACGCGGCACTTGACACTGGTAACGAAGTCTCGGTCTACGCGCCGGTGGATGCGGCGAGCGGTGAGGCGCTTGCCTTCACCGATAATGCCACGCTTCCGACGTTCCCGAGCTATTCGTTCGGCACCACTGCGTTCAACACAAGTTTCGTTGATCGGGAGTTCATAGCGGCAACCGGGGCGAGTGGCGGGGATCCTGGTGACAAGGACTTCATCAATATCACACCGACAACCTCTGAGCTGGAAAACATCACTGTGAAAGGGACCGAGGATGCTAATGGAGGCGCCTACACTGTTTGGGCCGACAGAGGAGGAAGCAAGTTCTTGAACGGTGGGTCGACTATATCTGTCAGCATTAACAGTAGTGGCTGGGGCATCATTAACCTGGGAACTGATACCGGGGCTAATGTCACCCAGATATCCCTGAACGAGACTCGTGGATCAGGTAGCTTCAACTTCAAGACGAGCGGGACATTCAATCTTACGAGCACATCAAGCATCGGGCCCATCTCAAATGTTACGAGGACGAACTCGTTCACTCTGGAGCTCCCGTCAACCGAATCGACGGATGCGAAGACCACTACGGTCGACCTGCAGCAGAGCTTCTCGTCGAACCTCAGCAGTCCAGGACACGGCGGCGAGAGCATTACGTCCAACGATCCAGTGACAGTGGGGCAGCAGCAGTACACGTTCACAGGTCTGACCGCGCACCAGTCCAACGACCCGGACGGAAAGGTCGATATCAACCTGAACTCCGGCGGGTCAACAGTGACGAAACCGTCGTTGCTCCTGGTCGAGCCGGAGGATGACAATGACGAGGAGCACGCGTACACCGTTACTCCTGACTACGACAGCAGCGATGACGAGGTGCAGGTCACGCAGATCGATAGTTACACCGGTTCGACACGTACTGAGACATCGCTGGAATCGGACGACGACGTGAACGCCGGGTACGACGTCTTCGGGACGCACACCCTGGAGAACAGCGACGGCCAGGGCAGTGTCACGTTCCACGTCCCATCCGGCCAGGCGACCGCGGGCGCGGCGTTCACCGGTCCGGAAGGCGACCTGTCCCCGGGCGGTGGCGGCGGAACCGGATCTGTGACGTACACCGCCGTGACAGGGATGCCGCCGCTCTCCGACCTCGCGATGCTGGACGAAGAAGTGACGCAGAGCGTCCGCCAGAACTCGCACCTGATCCTGGTCGGCGGACCGGCTGTGAACCAGCTGGTTGCTGACCTGGCGCAGGGTACGGACGACGACGTGTGGACTGCGCAGCAGTGGCGGCAGCAGTCGTCGCAGGGGAACGCCCGCATCAACCTGGTGAACAACGCGTTCACCAGTGGGCAGGACGCGTTGATCGTCGCCGGGTTCAGTGCGAGCGATACGCGCGGTGCTGCGCGGTACCTGTCGAATTACGCGCAGAACCAGGCCGCCCTCCAGGGCAAGAACACGGTGTCATTGAGCTCGGCCGACTACCCGGGCTAGGAACGGCGTAAACAGCCGTTCCCCTCTTCTTCCCTTTCTCTTATCTTTCCCCCTAGCGAGAGCTATAGATACAGATGGAGATGGCCGAGCCCGGATTCAAACCGCCTGCATTCGCGCAGGCGGCGCGCTCTGTTGGGGTGTCCTCCGGACACCCCTTCCCGCATCCCACTGTCGTTAAATCGAAGATTTAACTCGACTCGTAGAAACCGCGGAGCGGTTTCGAGTCTGCGTGGGAGTGGGAGCGCCCGGATTTGAACTCGAAAACAAGTTTTCTCCGATCAAATCCGGCTTGCACCATCTCGCAGAGATGGGAGCGCCCGGATTTGAACGTCGCACCTGCCGGTGCTCAGGTTCAAAGCCGGGTCTGAGCATATCTCCGATATGGGAGCGCCCGGATTTGAACCGGGGACAACGAGATCTTCAGTCTCGCGCTCTCCCAGACTGAGCTACGCTCCCGCGCGTCCACCTTCCCGACTCACATTTTTATAACCGGGGCTGTCCCAGAGTATTTTACCATGGAGAGCGGCCAATGGGAGTGATAGTTCCAGCACTGGCGTTCATCGGCGGCCTGTTCACGGCTTGGGTCGTCGGGGTGAACAATTCGTCGGTGTTCGGCCCGGTCAACGCCGCCGGCGCCGCCACAGTCTTCCGCGGCTCCCTCGTCGTCGGTGTCGCGTCGTTCCTTGGCGCGGTGATGCAGGGCGGGACCGTGGCGAACACGCTCGGCCGCGAACTGCTGGCCGGTGTCCGCATCGACGCGGCGACCGCAGCTGTCATACTGCTTACCGCGTCACTGCTTATCATCGCAAGTACGACGATGGACATCCCGATGCCGTCCGCCTTCCTGCTCGTCGGCGGCACCATCGGTGCCGGACTGGGCCTCGGCGGGACCGTAAATCCCGCGGTCCTGTCCAGGATCCTCGGTGTCTGGGTCGTCATCCCGTTCGTCGGCCTCGCCATCGGGTTCACAGCGGCACACATCCTCCGCGAACTACTTCCGAAATCGGACAGGAACGTGGCAACGATGAAGATATTGCTCTTCGTCCTCGCCACATATACGGCCTATACGGCCGGGGCGAACCGTGCCGGACTCCCGATCGGCCCGTTGCTGGACGTGATAGATGTGTCCCTGCCGGTACTGCTCGCGTTCGCCGGGGTGGGGATGGCGGCCGGTGCGCTGACCGGCGCCCCGCGGATCATCCACGCCGTCTCCCGCGACTACTCGCAGATGGGGCCGCGCCGCGCGGTCGGGGCGTTACTTGCCGCAGGAGTCATCGCGCAGGCCGCGACCCTGCTCGGCGTCCCGATATCCTTCAACCAGACAGTAATATTCTCGGTCATCGGGTCGGGGCTGGTGGAGGGGAGGGACGGTGTCGGGATGGAGAAGGTGGTGAGAACGGTCGGTGCCTGGGTCCTGGCGTTGACCGTGTCGTTCGGGACGACCTATATCCTTGCCCGCCTTATCGCGTAGAACTACCGGCTACGGGAGGAAATCTCCTTTCTCAATCTTTTCCGGGAGATATTCGTTGGCGACGAACTCGAGGCTCTGGGATGCGAGCGCCTGCTGCTCGATGCGGACGCCCTTGTCCAGCATCAGCTGCAGCTGTTTCTGCCACCGCTCGTCCGCAAACCAGTCGTAATCCTTCATATCCAGTGCCCGCTTGAAATCCTTCGTCGGCCCGCCCGACGTGTCCGGGTCCTTCCCCTTCAGCTGCTCGGTAACATTTTCGAGTCCGTACTCGTCGATGTCCTCCATCGTCATCCCGACCAGGTTGGCCTCGGGCGTGGAGAGGCGGGAGGATTCGAACGCCAGGTTCATACTCCCGGCTTTCAGCACGGAGTAGATGTAGTACCCCCACGGGTCGCCGTCCGTAAAGACGTAGATCGGGAGGTCAAGCCGGGTGTTGAACAGTTTCACAAGCCTGCGGATCCCCCGTGACGGCTGTCCCTGGGTCGCGATGATGATCGCGTCCTCCTCCTTGTGGAAGTCCTCCTCCACCAGCCGGTTCACCATCGCACCGGTCTCCACGACAAGCACGTAGTCCGCGTCGTGCTCCACGAACTCGTAGTCGTCCACGATCGCGGGGATGCCGAGCCCGGACTTCCCGAGCTCGAGGCAGTTGATCTCGTCGCCCTGGTCCCGGATGGTGATCGGGCCGAACAGCGCGCCCTTCCGCTCCGTGATGAGATGCAACTGTTCACGCAGCGCGTTGATCGTCGTCTCCAGGTCGACGATGACCGGGTCGGACTCGTCCTGATCCTCCAGGGTGTTCTCGTCCAGGCCCGGGATCGTGTGCTTGAGTTGATAGTACAGCTCTCGGATGGACGCGGTCCGTCCCTCCTCGATAAGCTCCTTGGTCTTGGACGCGATCAGCATCGTCTGCATGAACTTCCTCGCATGACCGATATTCATGAAATACCGTTCAGAGGTGGAGTCGCCGAGCGTCAGCACGCCCTCGTCCTCGTCGTACTCGACGTTCGACCGTGAACGCACGGGCTTCTCGATGCTCGGATTCTCGCCCTCCTCGATCTGTGCGATGACGTCTTGCCCGAGCTGCTCCAGTTTTTCGATTGTCTCCTTGTCTTCGTCTAGCTCCATCGTATCACGCCTCTACCTCCACATCGTCCACCTGGTAGTTATCCTGTAACAGGTCGGCGAGGTTGTCGCTGATCTCGTCCTCGTCGACCTCGGTCAGCCGCGCCAGCGCGGGAACCATCTCCTTCGAGTACGCGGACAGCTTCTCCGCCTTCTTCTGCTGCATCTCCCGCTTCCGCTTCTGGCTGATATGCCGCTTCAGGTCCCGCCCTGCCTCCTGCAGCGCCAGCTTCATCTCCTTCTTGATCTCCGGGTATGTCGCGATAGCCTCCTTCCCCTCCGACGTGAACGGCACCCAGACCGACGCCATGTGCACCAGGATGTAGACCGGGCCTGCAGGCCGGTCGCCGGACTCGTCCAGCCCGTACCGGCTCCAGTCCACGTCCCGGATGGCCTCGGTCGTGGCACACGCGTTCTTCTTGTATAACAGTGGAACCTTGTTCGCGTACCGCAACGCGTTGTACGTCCCCCCGCCCTCGATGTCGCCGCCCCACGCCACGCCGACCTCGATCTGGAACGGGTTGCCCCTGTACACCGCCGGCTTCCGCGTGACAGCGGTGACGAACTCCGGGTTCAGCTCCTTCTTCAATCCCTCCACGATGAGGTCCTCGCCGAGCGGGGAGATACAGTTGGTCGGCGGGTTCTGCAGGTCGGTGTCCTGCATCGCCTGCAGCAGGTCCTCGATCTCATCCTTCTCCAGCGTGTTCGGACGGTTCTTCCCCTCGAGGTCGGTCTTCTCGATGATGTCTTCCGCGGAGGTCCGCCCGACCCGGGTAAACTCGTTCTGCAGGAACGACTTGACGGTACGGGCAGACGAGTTGTTGATCATCCGCATCAGGACGCCGAGCTCAACGCCGTGCGGGTGCGGCTGGATCTCGTCCGGCGTCTCCGGCATCTGGTCCGTCACCCGCGGATACTCGATAGTATTTCCGTCCGGCTCTTTCAGCACGATGCGGGCGTACGGGTTCATGATGGCGGTATGCTTGAGATAGTTCTCGACCGAATGGTGCCCGCCGGTATACTTCCCCTCGATCTCCATCTCCAGGCTGGTGCCGTGGTCGAACTCGTAGTCGTCCACCAGCCGGTCCTCCAGCACCTCCGGCTCGTTCGTCTCCGTATCGATACGGACCTTGAACATGTGGGTGTCGTCGCTGCCCTTCTGCTTCGAATAGATCTTCACCGGTGTGCCGGTGGTCAGCTGGGCGTACATCCCTGCGGCAGAGATACCGATCCCCTGCTGCCCGCGCGACTGCTGCAGTTTGTGGAACTTGTCCGAGTACAGCAGCTTCCCGAACACGTTCGGGATGGTGTCCTTCGACAGCCCGATCGCGTTGTCCTTCACCTGGAACCGCAGGTTGTCGCCCTCCTCCTCGATGGAGACGTGGATCTCCGGCAGGATGTCGTCCTTCTCGCACGCGTCGAGCGAGTTGTCCACCGCCTCCTTGACACAGGTGATGATGGCCTTCTGCGCGTTGTTGAACCCGAGCAGGTGCCGGTTCTTCTCGAAGAACTCCGCGACGGAGATCTCCCGGTGCTCTTCCTCGATGGTCATATCGTCGGTCTCGGGCATTGGTGTGTCACCGTTCGATCTTCTCCAGGTTCTTCTCGATGTAGTTGTACGCGGTCGAGTGGGAGCGCCCGTCCAGCAGCATCCGGACCGCTTCCCTGGCGACCTGTACGTTCTGTATCTTGCCGAGGATCGACACCGTCTTCCCGTACACCGCGATCTCTGTATTGGTGTCGTTCTCGATCTTTTCCCGGGTCTCGCCGTCCCGCCCGATCACACGCCCCTTCAACCGTTCCCGGGCGTTGTCGGTCGGTGCGAACTCCGAGACATCCATCACGCAGAGGTCGGCGTTGTCCTCGAGCAGGCGGAGCGCCCGGTCAGGGTTGAACCCGCGGCCGATCGCCTTGACGATGTTGAACGCCCGGATCTCCTCCATCGGGTCGCCGTCGATCTCGACCTCGACGCCGTCGACCTGGATGTCTGCATGTGTGAGGTCCTCCACCTCCTGGAGGGTTTCACCGTCCTCGCCGATAAGAACGGAAACCCGCTCTTCCGGGATTCTCAGGTGCCTCACTGTACGAACGCCTACGTCCGAACCTTTAAATACCTTCCTCCGGCCTCTACGCCTGTTTTTCAACGCTTAAAGAGCCTCTCCGCCGGTAATCGTGTCCAGTATTTCGGCCTCCTCGACCGCCATGCTGTACTGCCGGCGGAAGTGGTCCGCGATATTCTCTACGTCCCGCCGCAGCAGCTCATCGGCGCGGGGGTGTGCTTTCAGGACAGCCTGCGAGAAGTCGATCGGCCGCAGCTGCTCCTCCCACAGCAGGACGTTGAACGCGGAAAGGTCGCCGTGCACCATCTCGGCGTCCTGCCAAAGCGTCTGCATGTAGGACGGGAGCCGGTCCAGCGCGACCTCCGGGTTCTCCAGGTCGACCTCCTGAAGCTTCGGTGCGGGGCGGTACTCCTGGCCGATGAACTCCATCACGAGCACGTTCTTCTCCACCGCGACCGGTTCCGGCGCAGGAATCCCCAGATGGCGCGCCTTCTCCAGGTTCCGGAACTCTTTCTTCGCCCAGTTGAAGATGACGCTGCGGCGATCGGTGGCGATTCCCTCGAACCGCGGGTCGCCGACGAGGTACTGTTCCATGTCCCTGTAATTGGAGGCCTCGACCACGTACAGCTTCACCGCCCGCAGCTCCTCGCCTTTATCGGCGACCGCGACCTTCGACTCTTTCCCGTCCTTCACGAACCCGCCGATAACGTCGAAATGGCCGTCGCCCGCGAGATCGTACAGCGCCTCCATCGTGTCCTGATCCAGCACGTTCTCCACGTTCTTCCGTGCCTCGGAGGCGTCGAATAGTTCCATGCAGAAGAGAGACTGTTGCAACCTGATAAATGTCGCCGGTCAGAGGAACTCGTTCAGCTCGCCGAGGAAGCCTTCGTCCTCCAGCCAGTCGCGCTGCGCCGCACTGTATTTCTCGACGATGTCGCCCTTCTCGTCGCCCTGAACGTCCCACGGGTCGACCAGCACAACATCGTCGCGCTGGATCCACATGCCCCGCCGCTTGCTGCCGGGGATGCGACACGTGCGTTCGTTCCCGTCCTCGCAGTACACCTTGAACCGGCCGTGCCCCATCTTCTGCAGCACCACGCCGAGCACCTCGTCGTCTTCCGGGGTGCGCACCCTGCCGATCTCTTCCTCTCCGCTGTCCTGCGCCATGTCATTTCACCCGTGCGGAGACGACGCTCCGGTACACGTTCTCGCCGTCCTCGGTGCCGACAAGCTCTTTGGACCGTTTCTCCTCCATGTCGTACCTCTCCCGCACCACCTTTAAAAGGGCTTCCGCCATGTCCCGGGAGGAGACGTACAGGTCGTAGCCGCCGTCCGCCTCCTCCACGTCCGCCACGAAGTCCTCACGGTTCTCGTCGGTCACGTCCGCCGCACGGTCGATCATCGCCTCCAGCGCGTCCTCCAGGTGCTTGCCCCGGAGCTGTATCACGTACTCGTAGTACCCGCCCTCGAACTTTGAACACGGCGGGCACTGTACGGTCTCGACCACCAGCTGCGTTTCTATCTCCTGCTGCAATCGCTCGCCGTCGACCTCCTGCTCCACCATCAACTTGAGGTGGTATGTGTCGCCCTCTTCGGTGAAGGATACGGCCGTGACCGCGTCGGTATCGATTTCGTCCTCCAGTACGTGTGAGATTATCTCCTGGTCGCTGTCGATCTCGAGCCAGTCCATGCCGCGGCGGATCCGGCGGCAATGGCTGCATCGCTCCACCGTGAGCTCGTCCGGTACCTCGATGAGCTGTTCATCCTCGAGGAAGCAGTCGCGGCACAGGTTGTGCGGCCCGTACCCGTCTGTCTCCTCGCCGCACGTCGGGCATGGCGCTTCCATCGGTCACACCCGGAATAGCTGGACGTGCTGGACGCCGTCGACCGTCTCGATCTCCGTCTCGTCCACGACGC
>JAXIOB010000012.1:0-15153 GCA_034190585.1 Asbonarchaeaceae archaeon (SeqCode) | reverse complement strand
GATGTTCACTCCCTCCCGCACCGGTCCATCCCGCACGTCCACGCCGTCGCCGAACAGCTCCTTCCCGAGGATGGAGAACGCTGTCGGCAGCACGTCGATCAACCGCATACAGTCCGCGTCCACCTCCGCGTTGTAGAACGCTGTGGGGACCTGGACCAGCGGCCGGAGCGGCGGGTAGTTGTGCTCCCACCGCCGCCGGAACAGGTACCGCTCCCCGAACAGCTCCCCGTGGTCCGCCGTCACCACGACCAGCGTGTCGTCCAGCAGCCCGCGCTGTTCCAGTTCATCGATGTGGTGGAAGATATGGTCCTCCAGCTTCTCGACGCCGTTCCGGTACTCCTCCCGGAGGTCGAAATCGCCGCGGATGCCCTTCCGGCGGTACTCGTCACCGGTCATGTCGAGGTCGAAGTCCCTGTCGTGCCCCATCTCCCCGTAGAAGATGTGTGTCTCCATCAATCGTTCCACCCAGATGAACGGTTCCTCCATCCCGTCCAGATCGGTTCCCGGCGACCGGAAGATATGTTTGTTGATGGCAGAATCCTCGCCGTCGTAGAACGATGCGTTATCGAACCTGTCGAACCCTGTCTCCAGTTCCGGGTCGAGGTCCTCGATGAAGCCGCGGACGTTGTGGTTTTCCGGCGACCGCGCCGTGAACAGCGAGGCGAACGAGGTCGGTGTGTGGAGCGACGGCGCCAGCGTCGGGATCACATCCGACTGGAACTCCTCCTCGACCCGGTCCGGCACCGCGTCGTACCGGAGCGCGTCCGCCACCAAAACGACGATGTTGTCCATGCATGTTCCGTTCTGCAGGAGCTTTTTTGTCAGTTAACATGGCGGCGCATTTCTGGAAACCTACACCGTTCATACATAGTTCGCGGCAGAACCACAAAGCACACGTTTAAGTAACTCGGTTACCAAAACCGGGGTATGGTGTCGAAGGCGATAAAGGTGTCAGAATCGACCTACAGCTTCCTTAAGAAACAGGCCGACGAGCGGGGGGAGAGCGTCAAGGCCGTGGCCGACGAGCTGCTGGCCGCCGGCGACATCATGGACTACGCCGGGGCGTGGGAGATGAGTGAGGGAGAGGTCGAGCGGATCCGGGTGTCGCGGAACGAGATGTGGACGCGGTGGGAACCGTGATCGTCGATACGGACGTGCTCGGCGACTTTTTGCGGGGCGACGACGTGGCGGTGGAACTGGTGGAGCACTACCAGGCCGGTGACGCAGCCGCCACCACCGACATCAACATGTTCGAGCTGTACTACGGCGCCTACAAGTCCGAACGTTCGGACGCGAACGTCTCCAGGCTGAAAGGATTGCTCAATACAATCCCTGTCTATTTCACCAGCGAAGACAGCATGGAGCTCGCCGGGAAACTGGCGGCGCGCCAGGAGGAGCAGGGCGAACGGGTCGGGGTGAAGGACGTCCTCATCGGCAGCATCGCCTCCCTGCAGAACGAACCGGTGCTGACCTGGAACACCGCCGATTTCGACCGGCTGGACGGCGTGGAAACGCTTGACACCGGGCTCTGAACGCAGAGACCTCAGATGTCGATACCGTCGACCGCATCGCTTTTATCGTCCAGCATCCCGGCCAGCTCCGCCACAACATCCGGATGCTCCGCCGCCACGTCATCCTCCTCGAGGTAATCGCCGGCATGGAACAGGTGCCGGTCCGTCCCGTCGTCCAGCAGCTTCCAGTCCCCTGTCGCGACGAACCGCTGGTCGTCCAGCACCACCGACACCGATTCGCGCACCTCCCTCCCCAGGTCGACGCCGTCGAACGCGTCCGCGGTTCCACCGACGTGGCCGAGCAGGGTCGGCCCGATGTCCAGGTGGCTGGCCAGCTCTCCCTGGATTTCGACGCCGTCAACGATGAACGGGACGTTCAGCTGCACGTTGTACAGCACGTTCGAGTGCAGGTAGGTGCCGTGCTCGCCGAACTGGTCGCCGTGGTCCGCCGTGAAGAGGATGACCGTCTCCTCGTCCAGCGCGTCCAGCCGGTCGAGAAGGTTCCCGAGCTGCTCGTCGAGGTACCGGACCTCGCCCGCGTACAGCTCCCACATCTTCTCCGTCAGATCGTCCCGCGGATCCTCATCGTACGCCTTGATATCCTCGTTGACCTGGAACCGGTCCTGCCACGCCGCCGAGTCGGTGTCGACGTACCCCTCGGGCGGGAGGTACGGGTAGTGCGGCTCCATGTAGTGGACGAACAGGAACTGGTCCTCGCCCTCCTCAAGGTATGTGAACAGCTCCTCGTTCAGTGTCTCCGCGCGCTCGTACGGCAGTTCCATCTTCGCCTTCTGCTTCCGGATGAACGAATACAGCGTGTCGCTGGAGTGCGCAACCTTCCGCGCCAGCTTGAACAGGAGCGAGCGCTCCTCCTTCTCCGCGCTCGTCTTCACGAAGTCGACGAACGTGTCGAACCCGCGGTCGTACCCGTAGAACGGGCCCGCGTTCGGGTTGGTCGAGATGCCGACCGTCTCGAACCCTTCGCTCTGCAGCGCCTCCGCGACCGTGGTCGTATCCGGGCACCGGCCGAGATCGTTGACCTCCGACGATGCGAGGATCGCCGGGAACGCTGCAACAGTCGCCGGCCCGTTCGCGTACGCCCGGTCGAACACCGTACCCCGGTCCAGCAACCGGTCGATGTTCGGCGTGTCGACACGGTCACCGTACGCGACATCCTTCCGCAGCGCGTCGACAACGACCAGTACCAGTTTCGTCATGGACTGGAAATTGGGTCGGGAGTTTTAAGTCTCCGCTTTCGGCCGTGCACGCGATGTACGTAGTACCAGTGCCTGTGGCAGTGCGAGAGCGGTTGCATCCATCACCCGAGACCTGATTTTGAGGCTTCTTTTTACAGACCGTATCCGTGGATGACCGGTATGCGGTTCCACCACTTCGCGGCCATCCTCGTACTCGTACCTCTCTTGGCCCCGGCTGCATCCGGAGCTGCAGCCGCCGATACCAGGCTCCTCTTCCTCGCCGACACACCCAGCGAGGCAGCGGTCGCCGTGTCGACAGGGGCCGACGTCGCCTACGGCAGCGCACAGGTAAAGCGCGAAGTGGCCGCCGGGAAAGACGTGTACGAGATCGGTGGGAACCGGACCAGGTTCGACACCGTCCCGGTCAGCCGACTCCCTGAACTCGTCAACGCCTCGCCGCAGGGGACGTGCCCGGAAGCTGCGGCGAAGAGGACGTACGCCGCCATGGTCGCCTCGCTGGACAGAAACGAGATCGTCTGCGTGGGAGATACGGCGCCGACAGATACATCCCTGGACGAACTGAAGGAGCGGTACATCCGACGTATCGCCGCTACCAGGGACGGGATCAACCACGTCCTCGTTTCCTCGCGGCAGATGCTGCCAGCCGCTGCAGCGATCGCGGCCGACCAGCACGCGTTGCTCACCGTTGCCGGGAGCGGGACACGGCGCAGCAGCAGAACCCTCCAGGCCCTCGGCTTCGAGGACGGTCTCGGCGACGCGTGGACCATGACCGGCAGGGAACACGGCACGCTCACAGCCAAGAAGACGACAGCGATGGCGGGGAAAAGGGCGGCGTCACTCGACGCCGACGGCAGCGGATCGAAAACAGGGTTGACCGCCTACAGGACGTTCCAGGCGGGAATGCTTGAGCCCGGTATGACGCTCCAGGCGCTGGTGTCGTTCAGCCACAGGGATAGCCATATCCCGAAGATCCGGTACATCGATTCGTCGGGCGCGACCGGGATCCAGCTCCGGTTCGACCCGCCCGGCAACAACGTCTGGTGCCAGGCGTACCACGGACGTGACGGCAACCGGGACAATTTCGGGAGTGCTGCCGATACCGGGACGGTGTACCGTGTCGCATTCACCCTGAAGCGCGACAGCGTCCAGTGCAAGGTGTCCACCGCAGCAGGAGACCTCCTTGCATCCACGACCGTCCAGCACCCGTCGAACTTCACGTACGCAGGCATCGACAGGGTGGAAATCAGGTCGCAGGACGAGACACCGATACGTGTCCGGTTCGACCAGGTAACCGTTCCGCCGGCCGCCCCTGACCGGGAGGAACGGACCAGAGCTGTCAACGCCGCGATCACGAACGCCACCCGACGACTTGGAGACCACGGCATGTACCTCGAGGGCCAGGAAAGACTCGTGGACGGGGTGTACCTCTCCCTCGTCGGAGTTCCCTCCATGGTGAGACAGGACCCTGTGGAGGCGGGTAACTGGAGCCTCGACGACCCGAAAGACGGGGCCACGTTCTCCACCGACCTCCCGTACGCCGACTTCAACAGGGACGGACGGATCGACGCCGGTGTCGGCCGGTACCCCGCCGACCGGTCGCTTGCGTCGCGGATGTATCTCCGCAGCAAATACTACACAGGGAAGCAGGCCCTTGTCGCCTCAGAATACCTGCACGCGAACTGGCCGACCATCCTCCTCTACATCGGCGGCGGCATGTTCACCGGGAAGAGCGTGGAACACATCCTTGAACAGCACGGGTACAGCGTCTCCCGGGCCGTGGAGTACCGGGCGTCCCCGGAGGATTTCCTCCTCGACCTCACACCGGTGAAGCTGGAAAGCGTCCTCGTGGAGGCCGACCGTGTCGGGGAGAAAGTCGGCGGCGTCCTTGGACAGAGCGTCGGCACCGCCGCCTCCCAGGTGTTCGTGGCTGTGAAGGCCGTGGAATATATCGAACGGACACTGGAGCAGTATCTCGAGTTCGACTGGTCCACGCTGGGTCTCGACGTTGGCCGTGCACGGCAGCGACTGTCGGCCGACGACCTCACCACGTTCAAAGAAGCCGCAGAGGGTGCCGCCGAGGAGATCTCAGGGTCACAGAGCATCCGCAGCGGTCTCGTCGAGGCGGTCAAAACCGAGGGGGTCCAGGATGCTGTTGCGAAGGCGGTCTACGCGTTCTTCTGGCCGGACCGGTACGGCCGCCTGACCGTGGAACGGCTGTCCGACGGAGCGCGGCAAAACGACGTCGTGTACTACAACGGCGTCGGGAACAGCTCCGCGTGGATCCTGCCGAACAGGCCCTCGACCATCGGCGGCATCGTGAAGACCGGCCGGTACAACGGGACTGACAGTTTCGACGCGGGCGAAGTGCCCCAGAACACTGCCGCACTGGTGTTCGACAACTCCGACCTGGCAGGAACGACAGACGCAGCGATGCGCGACGCATTCCTCCGGAACGGGGCAGCATCCTACCTCGGTGCCTCAACGGTCAACTATGCACCGTTCTCCTCCGAGATCGGGACGCGGTTCTTCCGGCACGGGTACACGGCCGGCGGAAGCCTGAAACAGGCTATCAACGGATTCCGCCAGGACAGCCTCACCTGGGACCCGGTCAACCTCCTCGCGCGGAATAACGTGAAAGGAAAGATGACCCTGTCCTTCCGACTGTATGGTAACCCGGAGATGAAAAAGGACCCGGAAATCCGTGACCCGCCGTTCAACAGTACAACTCGCTGCAGTGGTTCGGTCTGCACGCTCACACTCACCGCCGACATCAACACTAGCATCGTCGAATCCGGGGATAACCGGAGCATCACCGCCTCACCGGTCAACAGCCGCCTGCTCCGAAGCTTCCGCCCGGTGATACCTGTCCTGAATGCCGACCACGTCCTCCCGGCCGGGACGGAAATCCTTGGATACACGGCCCAGTCGGACAGCCGGTCCATCAGTAACGTTACCGTTCCGGTTATCCGGCCACTTTCCCACGGCGGCCGGCGCCTGCAACAGCGAAGGGCTACAGGAGCATTCCCTCAGAATGCCTCTGCCGTGCGGACCCGCCGTACGGCGGACGGCCGGACGCATGTATCGTTCGCCCACGCCGCCTTCCAGTACCACAGGAACGACAGGACGGCAACAGTCTACGACCGGGTACACCTCGAACTCCGGTACCGGCCGCCGTACGAGATGGATATCGCGGTCGCGGACACGACATCGAACCGGACCACAGCCACGGTGACTGTGTGGAATCGTGGGCCCCGCACCCCGGCCGAGTTCCTGTTACGTGTCCGGCGGCAGGACGGGATGCGGACGCGGACGTTCAACACGACGCTTGGGCACGGTAGAACGCAGTTCAACCGGTCTCTGGTTGTCAAAGGTGTGGGGCGACGGGCGGTGGACGCGTACCTGTTTGTAGGCAACCGGACGGTAGGCTCCCGCACCGACACGTTCGCGGCGCGGCGGCCTCCGGTCGCGGTCAACATCTCCGTACCAGGCCTGGTGGCAGAAGGTGAACGGTTCACCGCCCACGTGACCGTGGAACATCGGCGAGGAACAGGTGCAACGGCCCTGCAAATCAATGGCTCGCGGGGAGTACAGACAGTCCTCCTCCAGCCATCGACCACCCGGTTCAGCGTCCCACAGGATGGTAGCCGCGTCTGGCGGGTGCCGCTGCGAGCGTTCAGGCAGGGGGATGCCACAATCACCGTTCGGAGCGGCCGTGTCACAGAGCGTGTTGATTTCGGAGTCGAGCCAGTTCCACGTGACAGGACGCCTGGAAGGACCTATCGGCCACATGAAGACGGGTTCCGCACCGTCTCCACAGCCAATGGGACGGCACTCCAGATCCAGCGACCCGACGGACTCTTGCGGCTGTATCCTGGAGGCCAGAATTCGACAGCGGTCCTATCCACCGATCGGTTCAAGGTGTCGGAGACGAAAACACCCAGTGGCCGCCGCACCGTCGTGGAACGTGGAGACGGATCTTTCCGGCGTGTAACGTGGCATGGGAAGACAGCCCGGACAGCCGACGGCGTGGCCGCCGAGACGGCAGCCAGGCTGCACCGGCGGTTCCTGCGCGAGAAACAGAAGCTGCTGGAGCGGTACCGCATCGCCCGGAACGAAACAGCAGTGGGAGACTAGAAGAGGAACACCAGCAGCACAGCCACAATCATAAACCCGTACGGCACCACGAGGTTCCTCGTCAAGGCTCGGGCGTCGCCCCATTCGGTGTACAGGAGCTTGGAGCCGAGGCTGGACACGATGCCGAGCACCACCATGGTCGCGGCCTGCGGTGCGGAGACCGCGCCGGAGGAGAACAGCGTCGCGGCCGATGCGACCACCGCGGTGGAGGAGGCGAACCCGCCGAGGAACGCCGCGCCGTAGGTTCCGGCGACCGCGAACTGTGTCTTCGCCAGCTCCGCCACCAGCAGCACCGCGAGGAACAGCACGCCGAACTTGAAGGCCGAGATGAAGGAAAACGGGGAGGACGCGTCGAGCGCCGGCGGCTCCTCGTCGTCCGCCTTCCGGTAGAAATGCACTGTGAACAGCGTCCCGATGGCCGCGGCAGCAGCTACCGGTACCGCGAGAACGGGTCCGGTCGCCGGTGCCAGCACCCCCGCGATCGCGCCGTTCCGCAGCACCATCGCCACCGCCGACGCGACAGCGCCCGCGTAGGCTGCTTCCTCCAGCCGGTTCGCTGTGACGTTGTGCGCCATGGTTGACACGACCGCGAGCGAGCTGACAACGCCGCCGAGCGCTGCCGACAGGAGGAACCCGAGGCGGTCCGTCCACCGCAGCGCGACGTACGCTGCGAACTGCACCAGGAGTATGAATATGACGAACAGCAGCGCTTTCCGGAGGAAGAGGACGCCGTACGGGTCGACCGCGCCGTCCGGCAGTACAGGGTACAGGACCAGTGCAAGGATGGCGAGCGCCGCAGCATCCGCGATCTCGTCCGGCTCCAGCATCTCCATGTACCGTGTGAACGTCCGTTTCTGTGCGAGGACGAACACCGCGATCAGCGTCACCGCGACGGCCGCGAAGTATTCGCCGCAGCCCGCCAGGACTCCGACCAGGGCGACGAGGAGGACGGTGGAGGAGGTTGTCAGCCCGAGATCCTCCTGTTCGACCTCCACCCGGATCAGCAAAACCAGGAGAGAGAACGCCGCCCCCATCGCGAGATATATGGCGACCGGGAAAACAGACGACGTTAGATTTGCTGTATAAACCGCTACAGGGCCTGTCCCGCAGAGGATAGCGAGTGTGCGGAGTCCCGCATACTTGTTCTCCGGGGCGCGTTCCCGTTCCAGCCCGACCAGGGCGCCGAGCGCGAACGCAAGCAATACGTGCTGCAGTGTCTGGACAGCCGCCATGCGCTCCTATGCGGGCGTCTGGCTTAAAAAGAATCTCGCAGCTTACAGGTCGAACACGTCGAGCCCGGTCTCCCCGTCCGGGCGGTGTTCGAGCGCGGTATCCGTCCGGGTAACAAGCATCTCGAACGTGCCGGAGACCCGCGCCTCGGCGCAGTGGCCGCCGATCGCCGAGAAGTCGCGCTGGCCGAGTGTGATATGGGCGTGGATTTTGTCCGGGCCGATATTCCCTGTGAAATCTGTGACCTCGAACTGTCCTTCCAGCTTCTCCTCGGTGTATTCCTCCGATTCCACGTCGTAGTGCGCCAGCACGGCCTCGTCGACCGCTCCGATACCGGTGACGAACCCGCCGTCGATGTCGTATTCGCGTCGGAGCTCCTCCAGTTTCTCGATAACACGCTCACCTGGCTCCAGGCGGACGACCAACCGGTCGTCCTCGTCCACGACGTCCATGGACGTGCAGGGGACGCGAGAATTTAAATCGGTGCCGCTCCCACCCTCTTAAATATTACGAGGTAATACGGCTGTATGGTGAAGGAGCGGATATCGCTGACCCTGGACAGCGAGGTCGTCGACCAGCTCGACGAACGGCTGGAGGCGGAAGGCATCGACAACAGGTCACGGGGGGTGGAGCAGTTCCTGCGGGACTACCTCGCCGACGAGACCGCTACAACAGCGGTCCTGCTGGGCGGCGGCCAGGACAGTTCATGTCTTATCGAGCTGAACGGCACGCCGGTCATCCAGCACGCCGTCAACCACCTGGAGGCTGCGGGTGTCGAGAACATCTACATCACCACCGCCGACCCTGCCGTCCGGGACTGGGCGGAGGGGCGTGACGTCGAGGTCGTGTTCGAGGACGAGCCACGCGGCACCGGCGGCAGCCTGCGGACCGTCGCAGGAGACGTGGGCGACACCGTGCTCGTGATGAACGGCGACGTCCTGTGCGAGGTCGACCTGTCGGACATGTACCAGGCGCACCAGGAGGGCGACGGGATCGCCACCGTCGCGCTGACCACCGTCGAGGACGCGTCCTCGTACGGCGTCATCCAGATGAAGGGGAACCGTATCATCGGGTTCGAGGAGAAACCCGAGGAGTCCTCGTCACACCTCGTCAACGCCGGCGTCTACCTGCTCGACCCGGCGTTCCTCGACCGCATCCCGGCGCCAGGCGAACAGGAGGAAGTCGATCTCGAGACGCTGTTCGAACAGATCGCCGCCGAAGGACAGTTAAACGGGTACGTGTATGAAGGCGAATGGAAGGAGGTCGGATGAGATGAGAGCGCTTGTCACCGGCGGCTGCGGATTCATCGGCTCCAACCTTGCCATCGAACTGGCCGAACAGGGCCACGATGTCGTCGTGCTGGACGACATGTATCTGGGGACGCGGGACAATCTGGCCGGTTATGAAGACGATATCGAGATCGTCGAGGGCGACGTCAGGGACGAAGATGTCGTGGCCGGATGCTGTGAAGACGTCGACGTCGTGTTCCACAACGCCGCCCGCAGCTCCGCACCGATGCACGTGGAAGCGCCCGAGGAGGGCGCGGACGTGAACATCAACGGGTTCATCAACGTGATGGAGGAGGCGCGCGACCAGGATTTCAAGGTCGTGTACGCGTCCACCTCGTCCATGTACGGCAGCGTCGACCCGCCGCACCGCGAGCACATGGGGGAGGAACCGGTCAACCTGTACAGCGCGTCGAAGATGTCTCGCGAGCTGTACGCCGCCGTATACGCGGACGCCTACGACATCGATGTCGTCGGGCTCCGGTACTTCTCCGTGTACGGGCCACGGGAGAAGGCGAAGGGCGAGTACGCAAACCTCGTGTCCCAGTGGATGTGGAAGCTGATGGACGGCGAGCGACCGGAGATATGGGGTGACGGAAGCCGGAGCCGCGACCTCACCTTTGTCAGGGACATCGTCCGGGGGAACATCGCCGCCGCAGAGTCCGACGTATCAGGCGAGGTCATCAACCTGGGAACAGGAGAGGAAACGCGGCTGGACGAGCTCGTCGCCAAACTGAACGACGCGCTCGGTACCGATATCGACCCGGTCTTTGTCAACAACCCGAAGGACAACCCTGTGATGCGGACCAAGGCGGACAACACGAAGGCACAGGAGCTGCTCGGGTGGGAGCCACAGGTCAGCATCGATGAGGGTATCGAGAAAACCGCCGCGTGGTACCAGGGTGAACAGTAGTGCAGGACATGCCATGGGGTGCAGAGGAACTGGTGCTGAGCACCGATGTCGACACCGGCGACGGCGCTATGGCGCTGCGACGTGTGGAAATCGAGCACGACGAGATGACCGCGTACCACTACCACCGCCGCCGGAACGAGCTCGTATACGTCCAGGACGGCCTGCTTGAAATCCGTCTCGAGGACGACTACGCCGAGGTGGAAGCGGGCGAGGCGTTCTTCCTCGAGGCCGGCGAGCCCCACCAGCTGCAGAACATCGACGACCAGATCGTCGAGGTGCTGGAGATCGCCGTACCGTTCGACCCTGACGACGTGAAGATGGTGGAGGACCCGTACGCCGACCTCAGGTAGACCGGTAAATCTCTTCAAGCTCCTGCCCGAACACGTCCCAGTTGTACCGTTCCTCCGCGCGTTCCCGTCCGTTGCGTCCAAGTTCCTCCTGCAATTCCTCCGACCCCGACAGCTCCTCGATCCGGGCCTGTAGCTGGTCGACGTTGCCGGGTTCGAATGTGCGCCCCACGTCTTCGTCGATGATATCCGGGATGCCGCCGGTCTCGGCCCCGATGACCGGTGTCCCGGTGGCGAGCGCCTCGATGTTCACGATACCGAACGCCTCGATGAGCGACGGCATCACGAACACGTCCGCCGTCGCCATGAACCGTGGGATGTCGCCGTGCGGCTTCCACCCGCAGAACGTTATAGATGGGTCGCCGCCGGCCATCCGTTCCAGCTCCTCCCGGTACGGCCCGTCGCCGACCACTGCCAGCGACACCGCGTCGACCTCCTTCACCGCCTCTATCAGGGTCTGCACTCCTTTCCGGTAGATGAGGTCGCCGACGTACAGCAGCAGCGTGTCGTCCCTGTCCGCCAGCGTGTCGCGGAGCGCCGCATCGCTCCGGCCGGGGGAGAACTCGTCGAGGTCGACGCCGTACGGGATGACAGAGCTCTTCCAACCGCCGGCCCCGAGACGGCGTGCGTACCGGCGACAGCTGTGGCTGTTGGCGACGACGTGGTCCGCGAGCCGGATGACCGACCGAATCACCGTCCTCGCCCGGGGATCTGCCGGCACATCGTACCCGATCTCCGGGATGTTGTACACATCGCGGCCGTGCGTGTGGACAACCAGCGGCGTCCCGTGCAGCAGCTTCAGTGTCGCCGCCGGGATGCCGGACGGCACCGCCCAGTGCGCGTGGACGAGGTCGAAGCCGTGGACGTTGTGGAGGGCGGCGGCACGCCGGTAGCAGTTCAGCACGTACTTCGCCACCTCCACCGGGCTGATGTCCGCACGGTCGTCCGACACGTCCTTGTATTCCAGCGACCGTTGCCCCGAGTACGTGAACGTGTGCAGCGTGGCCTCGCCCCACTCCTCCAGCCCCGGGTGCTCCGGGAGGAGGACGTGCACGTCGAACCCTTCCCGCTCCATCTGCTCCCCGATATGGCCGACGAATGGGGTGACACCGCTGTCCCCGTCCAGCGGGTACGTGTGCGACAGCATCAGGATCTTTCCCGGCATCAGTAGTACCCCAGGTCCTCCAGCCGCTTCTTCACCGTTTCATCCAGGGCACGTTCCTCCTGCTCTCCCGCACCGGCCAGGGACTCCCTCCACCGCTGCAGCGCCTCACCGAGCAGGCCGTCTGCGTCCGTTTCCGGCTCGTCGTACGTGTTCTCACGTGTTTCGGTCCTGTCCGAAAACTTGATCAGCTTCGTGCTGCCGCCGATAACTGATTCCATCTCCTCCCTGCCGTCCAGCTCCGACATAGAGATGCCGTACTTCTCGACGAGCCGTTCCACCGGTGGCAGCGGCTCCAGGTACTGCGCGAAGCAGTGTTCTCTCTCCCGCGGCTCCTGCAACGGGGTGCCGCGGCTGTCCGCATCGACCCCTGCCACGTCCAGGAGCGTGGCGTGGACATCGAGCAGATCGCGTTGTTCCCCAATCCGGCCCGGTTCGACGCCGTCGCCGTACATCACCAGCGGCACCCGCAACACGGTGTTCTCCAGCGAGTACTGGTGCGACATCAGGCCGTGGTCCCCGATATTCTCGCCGTGGTCCGACAGGACGAGGAACACCGTCGGCCGGTCCGTCCTGCACTCGAGCCGGTCCACCAGCTCGCCGACCTGCTCGTCGAGGTACGCGACGGCGGCATCGTACAGTCCCTCCAGCACGTCCATCCGTCCATCCATCTCCTCGTCCCCGAACACGTAGTCCCACGGCTCCTGCGGCAGCGACCGGGCCTCCTGTACAGAGACGTCGTCCGGCAGGAACCGTTCCGCGTACCCGTCCGGCGGCCGGTACGGCAGGTGCGGTTCCATGTAGTTCACGAACAGGAAATACGGTTCCCCTGCATCGTCCACCGCCGACAGCACACGGTCGTTCGTCCGCTTCGCCCGCCGCTTGCTCTTCCGGAACAGGTAGCCGTATACCAGGTTGACAGCGCGTTTGAACGGGTTGCCGCCGGCGACGTTCCGGAGCATGGACAGGACTGCGGATACGGCGCCGTCCTCCGCGTTCAGCGGTGCCGCGATATCTTTCGTATCGAAATACTGCCACATCAGTTCGAACCGGTCGAAGCCCCGGCTGGTTCCGAAGGCGGGAGACAGCCAGAGGTTGTTGGACACACCGACCGTGGTATAGCCCGCATCCCGCAGCTGTCCCGGCAGCGTCGGCAGGTCCTCCGGCAGGTATTTCGAACGGGCGTCCGCCCCGTGCTCGGACGGATACATACCGGTGAACAGCGAGGCGTGCGCCGGCAGCGTCCACGGCGCCACCGTGTACGCCTCCGTGAACTGTACACCCTCCGATGCGAGCCTGTCCAGCTCCGGGGTCGTCTCCCGGTCGTACCCGTAGCAGGAGACGTTCCTGGCGCGGAGCGTGTCCAGCACCAGTACCACGATGTTCGGCTGTACCCCGGTCACGGCTCCAGCCACCTCGCCGCAACCGTGTACCCCGCCGCCATGGCGACCTCACCGGCCATCATCAGGACGCGGGCAGTCACCGCTACAGCAAGCACCGCCGGCCGCGGCACAAACGTTGTGAGCAGGTAAATCAGCGTCCCCTCCCGGATACCGAGCCCGCCCGGCACGACCAGTACGAGGAAGCCGGCGGCCCAGGCAAACGCGAACGCGCCGGATATCGCGGGAAACTGTGCCAGCGTTACACGGGTGAACGCATCTGTAAGGAAGAAGACCGACGCACCGGCCACCCCCCAGAGCGCAAGCGACACAGCGAACAGCGTTGCAAGAGTACGCCGGGACGGGTGGTACGCAGGCAGCTCTATCCATCCCGACAGCTCTCCCTTCAGGCGTTCAACGATGTCCGCTGACCAGATAGTGACGGCGAGCATCGCCACAGCACCCCCTCCTGCGGCCGCGCGGTAGCCGGGGACGGTGATTGCGGCGGCGATGAGCGCGTAGAACAGGGCGGCGGTCACCGTGACCCCGTTGAGATAGGCCACCGAGTGTGCGACGTCGTTCATGTCCGTCCCGTCCGCCGCGGCCCGGTACCCCATCTCCAGGTACTGCCACACCCCGCCAGGGATATATGACGACAGCTGGGAGAGATAGAAGATCTTTCCGGTCTTCAGGAACCCGAGGTCCGCTCCCTCGGCCTGGAGAAGATAGTGCCACTTCACCGGGAGCGCGGCCGCGTGGACCACGACGGCGGCGATACCGAGCGAGAACGCCGTGACGGAGAACGGTGGCACCCCGGCGTAGTCCTGGTACGCGTTGACCGCGGCCCGGCCGAGGAACACCATCACCAGTGTCCACAGCGCGATGTACCCTGCACGGGAGTCCCGGAACCGCCAGAGACCGGATGCGGCGCGTCGCAACACCTGGCGCATACCTGTTCTAGGGAGGCTGTTGCTTAAAAATCAGCTGCTTGCGGCAGTATCCTGGACCTTCTCGGTCCAATGTTGCCCGTGCAGGGGGCTACCGGCCGACCTCCAGGACAACGACGCGGCCGGTCTTCGTCGGCCGGACAACCTTCACCGGCCGGAATCCCTCAGTGAAGTAGCCGCCGTCGGCAGCCAGGATGAAGAGGATGCGGGTCCGCTGGGCGGGCGACGCTTTCTGGAGCTGTCTCCTGATCTTCTGCGGGATTTCTCCTGATTTGAACGCCTTGCTGATCTGGCCCTCATCTATCACCGTCCGGAGCAGCCACGTCGGTTGCGTACTTTCCCAGGTATCGAGTTCGATGTACCGGACGTTCCGCTCCTGCAACACACGGGAAAGCTCCGACCTGTTCTTGATGCTGCCCGCATGGATGGTCGGCCGCTGCGAGAAGAACCGGATCTGGTTGCTCGAGGCAGCGATGACGACCGCGTCCTCGGCAGCGTTCTGCTGTATCCACTGCCCGGCCTCGTCGATCCCGGTGAAGCCCTGCGCCGACGACGAGATCATGGCGGCGCCGGACTGGAACATCACCGCAGCGGACGCGACCAGGATGGCCGCGAAGACCAGGTTCCCTGCCCTCTCCTGCTGCGCCGCCGCGATCCTCCGCAGCCGGTCCACCCCGTACCCGGCGACGATGATTGCCATCGGGAAGAACGGCATGAAATACCGGTTCAGTCCTTTCGTCGCCAGTATCAGGAACGCCACAGGCAGGAACACTGCAGGGATGGCGAACCTCTCGTCCCGGTAGAGGTAGGCGAATACGAGTCCTGTAACGAACAGCGCCAGTCCGGGGACGGCGAGCGTGTTCGGGAGCTGGGTGAGGTGGAACGTCGCCCCCTCGAGGAACGTCGTGGCGCGTGGATTGGCCTTCGCGCCGACGGCATCCGCAAGATACTTGCTGAAGAACACGTTCACGATCCCGATGAACTTGACCACGAACAGGTTCCGGACCTCCCAGATACCGTACAGCCC
>JAXIOB010000013.1:12535-15460 GCA_034190585.1 Asbonarchaeaceae archaeon (SeqCode) | reverse complement strand
GTCATCCTGGTTATCCTGCTGTTTATTCTGCCGATGCTATAGATAGCTCGGTGTTCTCTCCGTTCCTCCCCGGGCTGATACTCATGAAAAATCAATCAACAACCTCTGCGACGGTGCCGGTATGTAGACAAGGTGTTACCAGTGCCTGAAGGCGGATACAGTTTCATCCAGGGCGGTGTCGAAGACTTCGGTGAGGCATACCGATGGCGACTCGAAAACCAGGATACCGTGGCCGACATCATGAACGAGAAGGCGGCCGATCAGGGTATCGACAAGACGTACGAGCAGGCCCGTGAGGAAGCTGCCGATGCCGGTCTTGTCGCGCCTGACGACGATGTTGCATCGTTCATCATCGCACGGCAGACCACGCGCCCGGTGGTGGAGACGCTGATCTATGAGACGGTCGCGGAGCGGACCGGCCAGTACCTGGTGGACGAGGGCCTGGCAGACGATTACGAGATCCGCGCGGTTACACTCCACGACGACGTGTTCCACAAGGATAACCCGGAAGAACGGAGCCGGATGTACCTGACCTACTTCCGTGACGGGGATATGGAAGAGCGCCGTATCGCGAAGCCGGAGCAGAACTGGCGGCTCACCTCGCACGAGCTCCATCCACAGCTCGCCCGGGAGGTCGTCGAGGACGATGCCATCCCGGTCGGCTATGATGACCTCGATGCAGAGGTCGTCGCAGCCATCGAGGCCGAAGAAGACCTTTCGAAGGTCAACGTCCCTATCTTCAACAAGGTCGCCACGGAACGGGTGATGGGTGATAAGGACCGGTTCACGGTCGGCGGCGATGTCCGCGACCTGTACAACTGGGTGCTCCGACAGGACATCCAGGCGGCCGACAGTCCGGAGGACCTGCCGCAGTTCGTGACCGTGCCCCGCGACAAGGAGGGGAAGCGGCGGCGCGCATCGTACGCGTTCCTCCCCAAGGACATGGACGACCTCGGAAGGCTCCCTGATGTGGAAGCGACAGCGGATAACCTCCCGTCGGAGGACGACTACTCCTGGTACGCGCTCGTCTCCAGGACCGAGACACAGGAGGTCGATGCAGACGAAGTGCGGAAACTCGGCTGGTACCGGAGCCAGGAGGGATACCCGAAGGCTGTCTCCGACGTATGGGCGTTGCCGAACACCGCATACATGCTCCGCGACGGGCTCGGCGACAAGTTCACACAGGGCCGTACTGTCCACTACGACGACCACGTCGCCGAACTCACGGACGGAGCGGTCACGCGTCCCCCGGTCATCGATGTCGGGCTTCCCTCCCACAACCGCGTGAACGGGAGTCCGGCCGTCCCGCCGGAGATACAGGACCAGCTCCATGAGACGCAGATGGGTAAACGGGTCGACCGGCTCGACACAGGCGAGGACAGGTATGATGTCGACACCTTGCCGATGTCGGTCTGGCTCAACGACGAGCAGTGGGACGTTGCCCGTGAACGCATCGAAGCAGAGGGGCTTACCGATCCGGACACCGGGCCGCACAGCTACGAGGACATCGCGTCCGCGGTCACGGCCATCGCGTTCGATACGATAGCGGAGACAGACCGTGCCGAATCGCCGGTGCTGGAGTAGCCGTCAGAGGACCGGCCCTTCCGCCGAACGGTGTTCCCCATCCCGGTGGCGGGAATCCTCTCCAGAGAATGCAACGTATTCCGCCGGGTCATCGGCGTAGGCGATATGCTGGACGGGGCGGCCGTCCTGGAGCGTCACGTGGCCGTAGTCCATCTCCAGCTGGTACGATACCTCTCGAGCCGCGCTTTCCCCGTTCCATGACGCGTCGATAACCGGTGCGACACCCATGCTGTGCATGATGGCCTCCACGTCCCTGGGTGCGAGAACATACGGTTCGGAGCCGTGTTCGTAGTCTTCACGTATCGCCGCCAGATCGTCGTCGAACGGCGCTGCATCGTAATCTGCGGGGAAACTTGTCGGCAGGGGGACGAGCGCGACGTGCTCGCCTGCAAGAAGTTCGAGGTGTGGTGCCTCTTCGATATCGATCAACGCACTGACGTGCCGGTCCAGACCACGCCGTTCTTCCGGGGACAGCAGCGAGTCTGCCGGGAATGCCGATGAAACGTCCCCGTCCTCGTATGTGTGGGACGACACCACGGGTGCATGTTTGGGCGTGACTATTATTAGAGTGATGCCCGGCCGCGGAGAGATTTAAATCTCGGTCTGTCACCCAGGGGCCAGTGCCATGCAGGTCGACAGCAGCGAGGTGACAGGGTTCGCGTCCCGGCTCTGCGAGTTTTCGCCACGCATGTGGGATGCAGAGGCCGACGCTGCAGCGCTGATACGCGAGAAAATCGAAGACCTGGAAGTCGCTGCCGAGGAGCAGGAATACGCTGTTTCCTACCCAGAATATCCGGTATACGAGCTGGAGGTTGACGGGGAGGAGATCGACTGCCTGCCGTCCGGGTTCGTCTCAGGTGAGATAACGGAGAAACGGCTTATCGACAACGTCGCAGTGGCGTACGGCGATATCGACGAGCCGAACATCAACTTCAACCCGCACTGCCCCGGGCTGTCCAAGCAGACGTTCTACGAGGCGCCCGCCCTGACGGTGTCGCGGGAGGACGTGCAGAAGATACTTGACGCGGACGAGGTCCACGGCCGGCTCGAGGTGGAGTGGGGCAGGTACACGTCCAGGAATTTCATCGTCGGGAACACCGAAGACCCGGATATACTCGTGTTCACGCACTATGATTCGTGGTGGGGCGGATTCGTGGACAACGCGTTCAGCGTGTCGTTGCTGCTGCATCTGCTCCCTGATCTCGATCTGGACAGGGTCTGTATCGTGTTCGCCGGGTCCGAGGAAGTGTCGCACGAGGAGCACTACTGGTGCTACGGGTACCGCCAGTTCGAGCAGGAATATTTCCATACCGTCGAGGCAGCGGATACCATCGCGGTGAT
>JAXIOB010000013.1:9724-12435 GCA_034190585.1 Asbonarchaeaceae archaeon (SeqCode) | reverse complement strand
TGGGAGAACGAGTCAGATGCTGCGGCGTTCCTGGAGGACCGGATCACAGGCCACGGTGTGGACGTCCATCCCCAGGACTACCAGGTGCTGTACCCGGAATGGTCCGGGTACCGCGTCGAGGCTGACGGGACCGAGATAGAGTGCCTGCCGTGCGGGTTCGAGTCGGGCGAGATCGGAAAGACTGTCGTCGACTCGCTGACCGTGGACGAACGCGTGTTCGACGAGGCCAATATCAACTTCAACCCGCGGTGCGAGGGGATATCGGTCGCCTCGTTCTATGACGCGCCCGCCGTCGCGGTATCGAAGCAGGATATCGGCACCGTCCTGGCGGCGGACGATGTCCACGGGGAGCTCACCATGTCGTGGGAACGGTACGGGTCGCGGAACCTGCTTGTCGGGAACAGGGAGGACCCGGACCTGGTGGTGTTCACCCACTACGACAGTTTCTGGGGCGGGTTCCTAGACAACGCGCTCAGCGTCGCAGTCCTGGTCGAGCTGCTGCAGGATATCGACCTGTCGCGCACACTGGTCGTGTTCGCCGGGTCCGAGGAAGTATCGCAGCAGGACCCTTACTGGTGTTACGGGTACCGCCAGTTCGAAACGCGGTACAGCGACGTCCTGGAGCAGTGCTCCGCGGTCGTCGTGGCTGACGGGATGGGACGCGGCCCTGTTCAGGTACGCGACGAGCGGTGGCTGCTGGAGAAGGCGCTCGTGCTCGACAACCCCGAGGCGGTGTGGCCCAAGACCGAGCTCCTGACCAGCGGGTTCGAGGCGTTGATGCCGGTGTACCACACCCCTGTCGATACACCGGACAAGGCCACCCACGTCGAGGACGCGATCACCACGACACGGCAGCACCTGGCGGAGTGGCGTGCCCGGCCGTAAGAGGTTAAAAGGCTGGTGCAGCACTGCCCGGTACCGATGGGCGATGCCTACAACGACACGGTGACGCCTGCAGAATGGCTTGGAATCGATGAGATGGACCTGATGGGGCACCAGGAGTTCGGCATCGACGTGCTGGACCATTTTGCACGTGGTATCACCGGCGGGTTCCGGGACCGGTACAACCAGGACGAGATCGACCGGATGGAACACGATATCCGGGAGAACTACGGGCTGAACAGTCTCCGGAGCTGGGACCTCGATGAGGATATCCGGCTTGTGCAGGAGGCGGCCCGGACGTATGTCGAACGGTTCGGCGGTATCAGCGGCGAATACCTGTACAGGATGAAGGAAATCGTGACGGAGCTCGGTGTCCCGGAGAAGCAGACAGTTGCAGCCAATTTCGGCACCGAATACGAGGCAGACGGGTTCTAGCCATGGAACTTGCGTGTGAGATGGAGCCGGGGGAGGGCCGGCCGCTCGTGTTCCTCCACGGCTGGCTCGGGTCGAAGGAGTCGTGGCGGCAGGTCCGACAGCACCTTGAGCTTGACAATCCTATACTGTTCTACGACCACCGGTGCCACGGCGAATCCCCGTGCGAACCGTTCGACTTCGGTGACCTTGCGGCAGACCTGCACACGCTCATCGACGAGCACGGGTTCGAGGAGCCGGTGCTGGTGGGGCACTCCATGGGCGGGATGGTCGCGCTGACGTACGCGGTGACGTACGACAACCTTGGCGGCCTGTTCCTGAGCGGGACGTGCGCCGTCACACCGACGCCGGAGGTCCACTCCCCGTCGTGGTTCCTGCAGCGGTTCGACGAGATGGGCCGGGAAGAGTGGGCGGACCTGATCGTGGAGAACTACTTCCCCGGTGACAGGTACGACCGGCTGAAAGCCGGGGCACGCGACGAAATCCTTGACGCGGCTGAGACACCGGTAACCTGCGGCCTGGAAGCGATGATTGACTACGACGTCCGCGACGATCTTTCCCGCCTCGATATCCCTGCCGCTGTCGTCGGTGCGGAACAGGACCATGCGATAACAGGGGACCGGGTGCGGGAGCTGGCGGAGCTGCTGGATTGCACCGAACAGATGGTAGATACCTGCCACCTCATCCCGGAAGCGGAGCCGCGGCGGTACGCGGACCTTCTCTCAGATTTCCTCGACAGAGAAGGGCTGGCAACTCAGTAGAACCCGTCATCGTCCTGGTCGACAGGACACAGGCCGAGCCCGCTCCGTAACGAGGTTCCGGCACCGTCCCGGCGCCGCCACCGGTCACTGCGGTATTTCTCCGTGGCGAGGGCGATGACGGCGTCCTGGCCGGCAGGGAGAGCTGGAATTTTTCATAGTCGCCGGGAACGTGGGAAGGGAGCTCTGTGGCGAACTGCTGCCGCGCTGTCTCCGGTGACATGTCCAGTGCATCAGCGATCCCGAAGAACTCCTGGACAAACGATGCCTCGTCTTCACCCCCTGTCGAGCGGAGATCGACGTGGCGATCCACGTCGGTCGGCGGTTCGAGATACACCGCACCGTGGTACAGTGCGGCGCTGTCGCGGGCGACCTGACAGGCGCCGATACCGGCACGGTACGGTTCATCGTGCGTCCGCCGCATCTTGACCCCGCCCCGGTCCGCGATCCGTGTCTGCACCGGGTCGAGACCCATCGCCACGACGGTGTCGCGCAACGCCGGGCCGTATTCCGCGTTCAGATCCGTCTTGTAGTCGCCTGGTGCGGCCGGGACGATGAAGCTGAAATAGGTCGCGCTCGCGTCACAGTTGATGACGGACCCCGCGGTCTCGCGCCGCGTGAAATCGATGTCGTCCGCCA
>JAXIOB010000013.1:0-9624 GCA_034190585.1 Asbonarchaeaceae archaeon (SeqCode) | reverse complement strand
GCGGCCGCGGAGGAGGCAGCCCTTGTCGGGTTCGACGCGGCCGATGTCGCAGCGGTGCTGCGGGAGGCGGTCGACGGTGGAGAGTGACCGGGAGTGGCGGCTGGTACGGGGAGAGTTTTCGCCGGCGATGCACATGGCGCTGGACGAGGTGATAACGGACCGGGTCGCGGACGGGGAGGCGCGGCCGACGCTCCGGTTCTGGGAGTGGGACGCATCGAGCGTGGTCATCGGCCGGTTCCAGGCGGTCCGCGACGAGGTGTTCGAGGACATGGCGGATCGGAACGGTGTCGATATCGTGCGCCGGTGCAGCGGAGGTGGGGCGATGTTCTGCGAGCCCGGCACCGTCATCACGTACTCCCTGTCGCTGCCCGGGGACGCGGTCGACACGGAGGACATCGTGCAGTCCTACCGGGAGCTGGAGGGGTGGACGCTCGACGCGTTGCAGGGAATCGGCGCCACGGCCGACTGGCAGCCGGTGAACGATATCGTGAACGGCGAGCAGAAGATCGGCGGCTCCGCGCAGGCACGCTGGAGTGACACGGTGCTGCACCACACCATGCTGGCGTACGACCTGGATATCGAGACCATGCTGCAGGTGCTGAAGATCGGGGAAGAGAAGATCTCGGACAAGGCTATCGAGAGCGCTGCGAAGCGGGTTTCCCCCTTATCGGACCAGGTCGACCTGCCGCGGGAGGAGGTCGTTGAGTCGATGGTGACCCAGTTCGCCCAGGACCATTCTGTCAGCGACGGGGCTGTGAGCGAGGAGGAACGTGCCGCCGCGCGCGACCTGGTGGAGGAGAAGTACGGGACGGACGAGTGGCTGTACCGGGTCGACCGGGAGATCGAAGGGTTCTAGAACAGGCTGTCCGCGGTCGCTGCACCGATGACGCTGAAGATGGTGCCGATGGACACGGCCCTGACGGTGTTCCACAGTGTGACATCGAACGTCGCCGGGGCACGGAACACAAGGACGAGCACCGTGACGGCGGCGTAGGCGACGAGGATGAGTGAGATGAACCGGAGCGGGACGAGAAACAGTTTCGGCTCCTTCGTGTCGCTATGGACGTCACGGTCGCGGTCCGCCGGGTACAGTGCGCCGTACCCGATGCCGAGAACGATGGCTGTGGCCAGCGCGGTGTGCGGCAGCTGCATGCTCCCGGCCAGCCGCCATACCTCCTCGGTGACGACGAACGGGCCTGCCAGGAGAAACCCGCCGACCATCTGCTGGACGGTGTCTGCAATCCGGAACCGGCCGCGTACCATGCTGGACGGTTCGGGCACGCGGTTTAAATACCTGAACCCCCACGTAGCTGCCATGGAGTTCCGGGAGGAGTTCGGTGACGGGATGGAGCAGGTTCCGGCGGAGCATATGGACCGGGACCGCTTCGTCCCCGCCACGGGGTCGCTGGACGCGGACGTGGCGCTGGTCGGGGAGGCACCGGGTGCGAACGAGGTCGAACAGGGGGAGCCCTTCGTCGGCCGGGCCGGCCAGGTCCTGGACGACATCCTGCAGGAGATCGGGATTGTCCGCGCGGAGCTGTACATAACGAACATGGTGAAGGTGCGGCCGCCGGACAACCGCGACCCGACCCGGGAGGAGATCGCTGCCTGGCGGCCGGTGCTGGACGCGGAGCTGGACCGCGTGAACCCGGAGACGGTGGTCCCGCTCGGGAATTTTGCATCGCAGGCGCTGACCGGAACCGACAAGGGCATCTCGCAGATCCACGGCCGCGAGTTCCAGCGGGACGCGTACCGCGTGATACCGACGTACCACCCGGCCGCAACACTGTACAACCCGGATACACGGCCGGTGCTGGAGCAGGATCTCCGTTCAGTGTTCAATGGGGACAGGAGCGGCCAGACACGGCTGATAGACCTATAGCCGTGGAAAAAGAAAAGAAAAATGGGAAGCCGTGACGGCTTCCTACATCTGTTCGGCGGCGTTCCAGACCTCGTACAGGCCTGCAAGCCCGACGAGCACGTACACAACGTTCTCGACGACCGGAACCGAGCCGAGAATCAACTCGACAAGGTTCAGGTTGGAACCGAGAAAGCCGCCGACACCGACCAGCCCCCAGTTCAGTGCGCCAACGATGACGAGAACCAGGGATACCATACCGACCGGATCGTCGTCTCGCATGTGAATCACCTATCTCCCAGTTACCCCTCCCTCCTTTTTAAACTTTTCTTGATTCCGGCGGAAACAAGCGGAAGAACCGCTGTGGGGTTCCGGCCGCCACATATTTATGCCGGTGTTCCGCTCCCATTGGCTATGGTGCTCCTCGAGGTCCTCCCGGGGTGGGCGGTCGGCCCGGTAATGCTTGTCGCGGTGGTTATCGGTTCCTACCTGGCCGGACGCGCGATCGTCAAACCCGTGGCATACCGGCTGTTGCAGCGGAAGAGCGAGCACCTCGCCCGGCCGCTGTCCCGCGTCACCCTGTATCTCACGGTCATCATCGGGTTGATCGCCGGGCTGACCACTGCAGGATACGGCAACACGCTCGGGGTTCTCGGCGCCGTCCTCGCTGCAGGTACGTTCGCGCTCGGGTTCGGGATGCAGGACACCCTGAAAGCGTTGATAGCCGGCGTGTTCATCTTCATCGACAAGCCGTTCGAGATCGGTGACTGGATCGAGTGGGACGGGAACGAGGGCCGTGTCGAGGACATCCACCTCCGGACGACGAAGATCGAAACGTTCGATAACGAGCTGATCACTGTTCCGAACGACCAGATCGCCAACACCACGGTCACGAACAACACGGCGAACGACCGCATCCGGCGGAAGCTGACGGTCGGGATCGGGTACGAGGACGATATCGAGAACGCGAAGTATATCATCAACAACGTGCTGCAGGAGATCGATGCCGTGATGGACAATCCTGCGCCGGAGATTGTGCTGGAGAGTCTCGGTGATTCCGCGGTGAACATCCAGGTGTTCTACTGGATCGGCGAGCCGAGGAAGGCGCGGCTGCGGAACGTTAAGGAGCAGCTGCTGGAAGAGATCAAGCACCGGTTCGACGAGGAGGGTATCGACTTCCCGTTCCCGACGCGTACCATCGCCGGCGACTCCCTGTCGCTGGAGGAGTGACCGGTGCCGTCGTACCGTGACCACCTGCTGTTCGGTGCCGTCCTCGTCCTCGTGTTCTCCTATGTTGCAGGGTCGTTGCTGTCGTTCACGCCGGCGTCGGTTCTCGTGTCCGCCGCCCTGGTACTGCTGGCGTCCGTCGCACCGGACATCGACCACGAGGGATCGGTCATGTACCGGAACACACGGGCGTTCACGGTCCTGCTGGCTGCGGCCGCGCCGCTTCCACTGTTCCATCCCGACCCTGTGCCGATGCTGCTGAGTGCGGCCGCGACCGGGGGGCTGGCCGCGCTCGCGCTCACCTGGCTGAAACCGCGGCACCGGACCGTGACCCACACATTAGAAGCAGCAATCATTTTCTCGGCAGTCACAGGATTGCTCTCGTATGCAGTGTTCGAGACGTTCCTGCCGGCCCTCTTCACGTTCATCGCGTATTATTCGCACGTGCTGCTGGACCGCGTGGCCTAGGACCGTCTCACGTCCGCCACGTCACCGATGGTCTGCCCGCCGCTGTCGGTGCTGGACGAGGCGTCATTTCCCTGGGGCGGGGTGCCGTAGATCTCGATGTCGAGCGCGCGTTCGAATTTCCCGGCGAGACCGCGATCCGGTGTCAATTTCTCGGATTCGACACGGCGCACCACGGACGTCTTCTCCTTCAGCTCCTCCGCCAGCGCCTGCACGGACAGGTCGCGGGCCTCACGCGCCTGTTTCACCCGGTTCCCGTAGCCCGGTAACACGTCCTCGTCCGGGGTCGACGGCCGGCTGGAGGTGGAAGCGGTTGCGGATCCTGACGACGGTGTGTCGACGACCTCGCCCACCTCGCGGCAGTCCTCGCAGAGATCCAGTGTCGCGTCCTCGACCCGCGTCCGTTTCAGATCGGCGGCCTCGCCGCACATCTCGCACGTCGCCATGCCACAATGTGGTTGGGCGGCAACGTATAAAACGGTGGCGTCCGCCACCGGTACATGCCGTTCACCCTGTTCCACCTCGGGCCGGCGGCGCTGCTCGGGCTCGCGTTCTACCGCTATCTCGACCTGCCGACGTTCCTCGCGGCCAACGTCATCGTCGACGTCCGGGCCGCACTCATCCTGCTCGGGCCGTGGGAGGGACAGTTCCACGGCCCGCTGCAGACGTTCGCCGGCGGCACCGTGATCGCGCTGCTGCTTGCCGCAGCGGTTTACCGGTTCTACGGGCCGGTGCAGCAGGTGATGGAGTGGTTCGACCTCGGCCAGGTACGGGACAGGGGGCGGATACTGGCGGCGGCGGTGCTCGGTATCTGGCTCCATATCGTCCTCGACTCCATGCTGTGGAGCGACATGCAGCCGTTCGCCCCGTTCACGTGGAACCTGTTCCTCGGGGTGGCCGGTCTCCCCGCCGTCCATATCGCCGCAATCGCCGCCGGCCTGGTGGCTGTCCCTGTCTACATGTACGGCCGGCGCACCGGACGGTACCCCGAACCTGTTTAAGGCCGGGAACGGACAGGAGTTGTATGGATATAGAACTGGAGGAATGCCGGGCCGGCGGCTGGAAAGCCCGGTTCGACCCGGACCGGTTCGACGAGTACGCGGACCGGATCCGGCAGGAAACAGAGCCCGACGCGGACACGGAGCACATGCTGGTGTGGCACGTGGACGGGGTGAAGTGCTCGTTCGTGAGAAGTTCGGGTGTATTGCTGGTGCGGGCGGAGGACCGGGAGGAAGCGGAGAGAATCGTCAACGACGCCGTCAACCAGTAGTCCTGCTTCACACACGTTTTGCCTGGTCGACGCCCTTCTCGACCATCGCCTCCACATCGAACCGTTCCTCGATGGACCGCATCTCCTCCACCGCACCGTGCGTCTCCGGGTGGTCGATGATGGCTGCACAGTCGATGCCGCCGCCGGTGGAGAGCCTGTACGTTCCGGCATCCCGCGCGATCTCCTCGATCTCTATCTTGTCCAGGCCGATGAGCGGCCGGTACACCGGGAGCTGGACCGCATCGCCTGTCACGACGATGTTGTCCAGGGTCTGGGACGCGACCTGGCCGAGCGACTCACCGGTCAGCAGCCCGCCCGCACCGTTGTTTCGGGCGAGCTGTTCGGCGGTCTTCAGCATGACGCGGCGGGAGAACAAACAGTTGTACCGTGCCTCGTCCCTGTCCACCCTGTCCAGGAACGCCTCCTGCACGAACCCGTGCGGCACGACCCACGTCGGGATGTCGGTGCCGTGCACCTCTTCCAGTTGCTCCACGGTCGCGACGGCCGTGTCGACGTCTTCCTCGTCTGTGAACGGCTGGATGTCGAACACGACCGCCTGGACGTCGTGCCCGTTCCGCAGCATCATGTGCATCGCCGCGGGCGAGTCGATGCCGCCGCTGTTTAACGCCACCAATTCCATCGCAATTAGTTATTTAAGCCGGAATCGTTAAATAGCCGGTAATAACGGTACCGTTCCCCCACCGGTTGGAGAGGTTACATGGATGTCAGCGAGGACCACCACGAGAGATATCCTGGACGCGAACAGAGTCGCGGTTCTTGCTGTTCTAGTATTGTTGGGTGCAGCTGTTGTCTTCTCTGCAACGCAGATTAACAACAACAATTTCGTACGTCTCGGGGAGCACGCCGACCTTCTTTCGTTCAAGATCGATGTCAGTTCGCCACCGTCCGGAACACTGAACGAGCTTGAGGTCAACTTTACCGGGACGAATACCACGAAAATCAGCGGCAACATCGACAACGTGACCCTGCGGAATACGACCGGCTCAACACATCAATTGATTGGGTTCAATGACACACCTGCAGTATGGAAACAGTCCGGAAACGGATTCCTGTTCAATATTTCCTCCAGCTCCACATTCCACTCCAACGGTACGGAGCTTACGCTGAACGTGACGGTCGGGGCGGTGGGTGATGGCTCCGACATCCAGTTTGAGACCGTACACGTATTCGGCGGGGTAGAAATACAGGCCGGCACCTCGCAGACCAGCGGAACCATCACCGTAGATGATTCTCCACCGAACGTTACAATCAAGGATCCTGTCCACGACTACAATATCTCCACAGGTTCGTTCTGGTTGAACGTGTCGGTTACGGAGAACACTATCAACGGTACGGACTCCGGTGTAGATCGGAATTCTGTCGACTATATCTTCGAAAACGGGACCGGCCAATTCTCCAGTTCTGGCAGTCCGAATAGCTGGACGGAGCTCTCCCACGACTCTGGAGCATTCCATAACGAAACATTCTCCATCACTGACGGTGGTCTTACTGATGGATGGTACGAAATCTTCATCCGGGCGAACGATACTATTGATATCGGGGCGGATAACCAGAATTCGACACAAGCGGTCAATATCACCGTTGATACGACGCCCCCTAACGGGACGAACTCGCTTGACTTCAACAACGATGCGCAGATAAACAATAAGACAAGTCTCAATAAACAGTCACCACTTGTCAGCCAAGTTCTCAAGTCGGGGGCGGTCGGCCTCAAGTGGTCAGATACGAACGTCGTGGACGCCCTCACCGGTGTCGACCGGATGGAACTGTGGGTACAGAATAAGTCTTTCAACAGATCGACACAGCAGTTTGAGTCATCGTTCGGTACGTGGTACCCGAAGAATACCTCTATCAACCCCTTTTCCTCAGACAAATTAATATCCGAACCGCTTGCCGACGGCCACCAGTACCGGTTCAACCTGTCGACGTTCGACTTTGCCGAAAATACCAATTCCTCTAACTTTGTCAACGTGACGATGGATACAACACCGCCACGTATCGTCACTAACCCGAACAGCACCAACATCACCACGCCGCTGGACTGGACGGACAAGGGCAACGGGACCGCGTTGACGGTCAGCGGCAGTGTGACGGATCTGGCAGGCGTGCAGAACGACACCATCAACCTGACGTTCGAGAACACGACCGGGAACGTCTACTCCACGATCTCGCTCGACGACTACAGTGCGAACCTTTCGAGTTACGACGTGACGATGGACGAGAGTATCGGTGTGCTGGAGCATAATACACTTTACAACGCCACGCTCAACGCCACGGACACGCTCGGACAGGCAGCATCCATCACCTGGGACTTCCGGACCGACTTCATCGAGCCGCACTCGGTGAACACCACCGAGGAGTTCGGAGGTACGGACAACCTGACCAGTAGCGGGTGGTTCAAGGATGCGGCGACGGTGCAGGTGTCCTGCGGCGACGAGCTGTCCGGCGCCCGGCAGGCCCGGCTGACCGGGGACATCAGCACGGGCTGGAGTGACACGCTCCCGGCTAACTTCTCCTCGTCCAGCAACGGCAACAACACGGTTACCGTCGAGTGTGAGGACCAGGCCGGCAACATCAACGATACACGGAACGAGACGTACATCCCGATCGACGCCGATAAGCCGACGTTCTCGAACGAGAACCCGTCGGACGGGGACGGCGACGCCAGCACAGGCGTGACGATCAGTGTCAACTATTCCGACGACGAATCCGGTATCGATTCAGGCAGCAGCGACAGACGCGAGTTCTTCCTCGACAGTACCGAGAAGACCGGGGACGCGACATGGAACAGCGGGCAGATGACGTATGATGCATCCCTCAGCTCCGGCACCAACTACGACGTCAACGTCACCATCTGTGACAACGTCGCCTCGTCCCAGTACGAGAACGGGCACTGTAACACGTTCTCCTGGGAGTTCGATACCGCCAGCTCCAGCAGCGGGAGTGGTGGGAGCGGGGGAAGTGGAGGTAGCGGGGGAAGCGGGAGCAGCGGGGTGACACGGACCGAGGACCAGACGTCGTCGCTCTCCCTCACGTCCGTCCCCGGTTCCACGTCCGCCAACCAGGGCGACACCACCAGTATCTCCTTTACTGTGGAGAACGACGGGGACACCGACCTGTCCAGCATCGACGTCAGCGTCGACGTGCCGACACTGTCAGCGTCGGTCAACGACACCGGGTTCGACCTGGACTCGGGGAACACCGAGGACGTCACCGCAGATATCGATATCCCGGATAACGCCGAGACAGGTATCTACAAGGCGACCATCAACGCGACCGCGGACGACGGGACGACCGACACCGCGACGGTCGATGTCGAAGTACTCGTCGCGGGGACCGCGCTCAACATCCAGGACACCCCGGGAGATGTCTCCGTCGTCCAGGGCAACCAGTCCACGGTCTCCTTCACCGTCAAGAACAGCGGCGACACGACGGCCTCCGCCAACTTCACGTTCACCATCCCCGGCGACAGGATCCCGCTCTCACCGTCGACCGCGGATATCGGCCCGGGAGAGACACAGACAGTAGATGCGACGATCGGGGCATCGAACACGACCGATGTCGGCGTGTACACCGGTACGTTCACCGCGGCAGCCGGGAACGAGACCGGGACTGCCCGTATCGATGTCAAGGTGCAGCCGGACTCGGAGGAGGAACAGAACAGTATCAAAGCAGGGATCAGCTCGCTGCAGAAACAGCTGGAGAATACACGGGATTCGCTGAATGAAAGTACTACCGCGACCATCCAGGGCCTGATATCGCAGGCCAACACCGCGCTGGAGAACGATGACTATGCCACGGCCGCGGAGCTCCAGGAGCGGATCGAACAGAAGCTCGGGCAGCGCAGCCAGGGGATAGACCTCCCGTTGCTGCCGATCGGGATCGCCGCCGTTATCCTGACCTTCGTGGGACTGTTCGTCTACATGGTGCTCCCGGAATCGCACCAGGAGAAGTCGAAACAGCAGGTGAAGAAGACCGGGCAGCAGGCGCGGGATACATGGGATAACATGGGACCGGTCCGGCCGTCCAAGCAGGAGCAGGACTACGAATACGAGGACGATTCAGGTATACTCGACACCGTCGAGAACGCGATCGGCGGCGCGATCGCCGGCGTCGGAGCCGCACTCGAACACCTCGGCGACCGGTTTACCGGGGGCGAATCACCGGAATCTTCCGGTAGACAACAACAGGATGGCGGGACAGGACAGCAGGCACCGCGGAGAGACCGGCAGCGACAGCAGGGCGGGGACGAGGAAGAGGACAGCACCGGGGTCGACTATGATTTCACCCGGCGTGACTGAGCATATACGCTTCTAGTTCAGGCGGACGTTCTCGAGGTTCGGCGGCGCCTCGGTATCCACGTCGTAGATCTTGTGCAGCGACGAGGACAGGTCGAACGAGACCGACTTCTCGCCGTGGTTTGTGATGATCTTCTGCGGCTTGTTCGGGAGGTTGCCGACGTAGTTGATCAACTGCTGCCGGTCGCTGTGTGCGGAGAACCCTGAAACCGTGTCAACATCCAGGTTGATGTCGACAGACTTGCCGCTGGGCAGCTCCACGGTCCGCTCCCCGTTCTGGATCTGGCTGCCGAGGCTTCCCGGTGCCTGGTAGCCGACGAACATGAGACGGTTGTCCGGGTCGCCGGCCATATGCTCCACGTACGAGAGGATGGGACCGCCGGTCATCATGCCGGAGGTGGCGAGCACCACGCACGGCCCCTCGTCGTATACGTTCTCCCGTTCGTCGTGCGACCCGATACGGTGGAAGTTGTCGATGGTGAACG
>JAXIOB010000021.1:14573-16000 GCA_034190585.1 Asbonarchaeaceae archaeon (SeqCode) | reverse complement strand
TCGGAAGTTGTTCGAACAGCGTTCCTGCAGGAACGCTGTGACAGGGAACGATGGTTCAAGTATCTCTCACTCCGTTCGAGATGCGCCGGCCGTGAGTTGACTAAAGTATTCAGTTCGCCTCATTTTCATCAGCCGAGAGTGGCGAAGCAGACTTTATAATTACGGCATCGGAATCTGTGGTATGGGCGAGTACTGGCATCCTGATGTCGATGATGTGGTGACGGCGCACGAGTACGCGGGCTTCGTCAGCAGGATACGCACTACCGGATTCCTCAAGTCCAGCGAACACGGCATCGAAAGGATACAGGAAGTCATCGACGAAGCAGAGGAACAGGAAGACCTCTACCCAGCAGCCGCGGTCTACCTGAAGCAGATTATCAAGAAGCACCCGTTTTCGGACGGCAACCACCGCACGGCGTACATCGTCGCACTCCAGTTCATCCGCGAGAATGACGGGACGTTTGTGCCTGAACAGACGCTTTCAGATCAGGAAATAGCAGATGTTTTAAAAGATGAGATCAAGTTCAAGGAGGTAGGGGACATCGCTGAATGGATAGAAACAGGGGAATTCCCATGAAAGACGACACCATCGAGCAGCTGAAAGAGAAATACCGGACCCGTGAGCAGTTGCGGGAGCTTGTGGAAGAGGAGCAGGGCGTTCTCCAGGCGCTGGAATAGAAATTTTTCCGTACTGACTGAAGTGTTCAGTTCGCCTCATTTTGATCGCGGACAGATAGCAAATCAGTTCTTATAAAATCAGCATTATCAGCGGATTATCTCTATCGGGAATGTATCTCCTTCTTCCCAGTCTTCCAGTGATTCTACTATATATGATGATCTCAAGTTGAGATTTTCGATTCTTTCCAGGGTGAACCAGTCCGCATCGAGTATCTCATCCCCGTCGACCTCTACCTCTCCGGACTGGTATTCTGAGTTGAAAACGAATGTGATAACGTCGGATGAATCTTCCGGTGTAGAAGGGAAATAGACACCTACCAGTTCTTGCGGTTCTACTTCTAGATTTGTTTCTTCGCGAGCTTCCTGTTCGGCTCGTTCAATCACATCCTCTCCTTTCTCTAGACTCCCTGCAGGAAGATTCCATTCCCCTCTGACATGCTCCTTCCCTTCCTGGACAAGAAGGATTTTTCCGTTCCTTTCGATTATGTTGGCGCAGACGATACGAAATGATTCGCTCATAAACCCTACTTGGCATCATTAATTGAAAAGATAGGTGCATTGAACAGTTTGGTCAGTGCGCCGGCCGGGATTTGAACCCGGGTCGCGCGCAATTTGCATTCGAAGCTCGCATCGAAAATCCGTGCGGATTTTCTCGAACGGTCACCTATCAGGAGACCGTGGCTCGCTTCTCGGACCGCCATCTCCCACATGGGAGAAGCCGGTATTGGCAAGCGCGAGTCTTAGCCACT
>JAXIOB010000021.1:0-14473 GCA_034190585.1 Asbonarchaeaceae archaeon (SeqCode) | reverse complement strand
TTAGCCACTGGACCACCGGCGCCTCGTGGCTTTCAACTGTTGCAACTGTTTTAAACACCCCCGGTAGGCGCAGGGATTAAAACTGTAGCAGCGCGTATCCCCCTCCATGGTGTTCGGCCTCGGGCTCGGTCCGTCCATCGTCCTCGGGTTCGTCGCGCTCGTCCTGCTTGTGTACGGCGCGGAGCAGGTCGTGGACAAGCTGACAGCGGTCGCCGCATACTACGACCTGCCGGACGTCCTTATCGCGATGTCGGCTGTCTCGTTCGGAACGTCGCTGCCGGAGATTATCTCGCACGTCATCGCGTCCATCGGCATCCTCACCGACAGCCTCCAGTACGAGATCGCGAGCGCGACCGTGCTCGGCGCGAACACTGGCTCGGACATCGTCCAGCAGACACTGGTGCTCGGGATCGTTGTCATCGCGTTCTCGGTCGCCGGTGTGAAACGGTATTTCGAGTTCTCGAGAGAGTTCCTGAAGAAGGACTTCCTCCCGATCATCGGGACCAGTCTCATGGCGCTCGTCGTGTCGTGGGACGGCGTGGTATCGCGGCTGGACGGCGTGGTCCTCATCTTCGCATTCCTCGGCTACATGTACTACCTGTACCGGACGCGGCACGGCCGTCTGAACCACGAGACATCGGAGAGCGACAACGTCCACCGCGACATCATCGTCGTCGTCACCGCGATGGCCGTCGTCCTTGCCGCCGCCCACATCGTACTGCGGGTGACCGAGGTGCTGGTGGAAGTGACCGGGCTGGGCGGCTCCATCATCGGTGTGACGACACTGGGTATCGTCGCGGCGATGCCGGAGATGTTCACCGCGATCGAGGGCATCCGGCAGCGCGCCTCGGGTATCGCGCTCGGCACGCTGATCGGGAGCAACGTCACCAACCCGCTGCTGGGGTACGGTATCGGCGGGCTGCTCTCCACCTACTGGGTGCCGCGGCCGCTCGTCCTGTTCGATCTCCCGACGGAGACGGTAACAGCACTGGTACTCCTTGGATACCTGCTGTTCGTGTCGGACAGGAAGCTCGGGTGGAAGGGCGGTGCCACCCTCGTAGCGATGTACGCGGTCTACATCGTGATACGGTTCTCGTTCTTCGCGGTGGACTGAGACGCTACGCTCCCAGCTCGGCCAGGACCTCGGCGCCCTCCCCGGTCACTGTGTACCGCCGGTACCGCTCCGCGTCCGGTGTGACGCATTCGACGAGGCCCTCACCGGCGAGCTGCTGCAGGGCGCGGGACGCGCTGTTGAACCCTATTTCCAGGTCGTCGGCGATTTCCGACGGGGTCAGCGGGGTGCCGGTTTCATCGAGGCGGCGCAGCACTGCGGTCCTGTTCTCCGAACGGGCCACGAACAACTGGGTCTCGCCCACAGGCTCGGAGCTGTCGTCCCCGTACTCCAGCGGCGACTCGGCCAGCACCGGTTCCGCCCGTTCCACGGAAGGACGGTCCTCCACGTCCTCCAGGCGGGACACCACCGTCCGGCCCTGCTCGGTCGGCTGGTAGCGGCGGTCCCGCGGTGCGTCAGGATTCCTGCAGTCCACAAGTCCGTGGTCGTGGAGCTGGCGGACGGCGCGGCTTGCCGTTTTCACAACGATCCCGAGATCGTCGGACAGTTCTGTCGGCGTCATCGGCCGCCCGGCGGCCAGGAGCTTCCGCAGGACACGTTCCCGGTTGACAGAATTCTGTACGAATGCCACGTCCTCCCACACCCGAGTATCCATCGCTGCGGACGGGTTGCTTCCGACCGGCTATTGTAGAAGGTCGTACGCCAGTACAACAGGTTTAAATAGATATATCCCGGTCAAGTCCACATGACCTCGGCAGGAACTGCGGACGACGAGCTCACCGCCCTGGAACAGTCCACGCTCACGGCACTGGTGGACCGGGTGGAGCAGGGAGACCGCCTCACCGGGCTGCGGTGCGGAACGGCGGTGTGTGAACAGGTGCTGCGGCTGGATGCGCACGGGCTGGTGAACGTGACAGCAGCGGAGCAGGACGGCGATACGTGGACCGTCGATCTCACCCTGGCGTAACTGCGAGGAACTCGCCCGACACCGTTATGTCTCGTTCCCCCGGTGCGATTGGAGACCGCGGAGGATGACTGCTGCGACTGCGACTGCGACGACGACCGCTGCAACCGCGTTGTCAGTGCGCTCGTCCTGCGGACCGATATCTTTCAGGAATCCTGGCTCGGAACCGTTCACCCCGTAGATACCGGACGCCGCCGTAACTGTTGCTGACAGCAGCACGACGCCGGCAAGGAGAACAACTGCTTTCCGCATACAGCGGAGTGCCGATATGCGGCTTAAAAATCTTGGTGGCCGCTGCACTGGTATGCCGCGGGAGACGAAACAGACCATGTGCATCCACTGCGGCCGGGCGGCGACACGGATGAACGGGGCAGGCCAGCCGGCGTGCAAGGAGCACAAGGACCGGGATCCGAAGGAGATCGGCTGCCCGGAGTGCGGGTTCAACATGCATATCAAGGAGGGGAAGTACGGGTATTTCTGGGGTTGTGAAGGGTATCCCGGCTGCGAGAAGACGCTGTCCATCGAACAGAGTTTGAAGATGGAAAAGTATCGGGAACCGGATGTCGACCTCCATCTTGACGGGTAAACCCTTTTCAACCGTCGACGGCCGTGTTCCGGTATGGATTCGGTGCAGCTCCGGCGGCTGGTGATCGCAGGAGTTCTCCCGGTGACCGGGGCTATCGCTCTCTACGGCGCTGTTTCACCGCGTCCGCATTCCCTGCTCGGGTCGCTGACCCTGCTCATGGCGACGCTGCTGCTCGGCGGCGGTGTGTGGGCCGCAGAACGCTACCACCCGCATCTGCAGAACCTCGTGGAGGAGAAGAGCTATAGGATCACGCTCCGGTCGGTGCTGGCGACAGCGTTCCTCACCGGCGTCCTGTTGCTCGCTGCACTGTACGCGGCGGCGGTGGTCATCGGTGTCGTCACCGCTGCCTGGGGGTACGAGCCGGTGTCGTTCCAGGTGTTCGCCGACGTTGTCGGGCGGCTTGCGTTGCTGCTCGATATCCCGTTGATGCCGCTTATCGGCGGGTATATCGGCGCTGCGGTTGCGATGGGTGCCGGGTTCTGGATCCTGTACCCGTACCTGCCTGTGGAGGACGAGGCGATCGGTGGTCCGGCGTCGTTCCTCGCAGTCTGGGCGTACCTGCTGGCCGCCGCAGTCATCTTCCACCCGGTGTCGGCGGTCGAGCCCGGGTCGCTGGCGATCGATGCCGCGGTGGCGGCGGTGTGGGGGCACGTCTTCGCGGCCGCATACGAGGACGTGGAGCGGTACGTCCCGTAGCCGCGGCGTATTTAAGGCTTCTGCGGGAACCTGCGGGCGTGGGGCCCGTAGCTCAGCCTGGTAGAGCACCGGGCTTTTAACGGCGACGTTGAAAGCGCTGAGGCCGCCGGCTTCTCCGGATGGAGATGCCGGTGTAAGAAGGGCTATGTCCTTCGTGCCGATGATCTAATGGAAAGATACCCGGTAGTCGCGAGTTCAAATCTCGCCGGGCCCACTCCCTGGCTGCTCCGTCTCATACACGTGTTTCGGGAGTTCGATGGTGTAGGCGCAGCCGACGTCCTCCTCCTGCATCAGCCGCTGGTCGAATTCGATACCGCCGCCGTAGGCCTCGAACACCGTCCTGGCCATATACATCCCGAACCCGCCGTCGTTCGACGACGTCCCTTCCTCCCATAGGTCATCGAGATCATCGTATCCTACCGGCATCTCTTCGATGCCCGGACCGTCGTCCCACAGCGTCAGGGCAAACGAGGACTCCTGCTCGGCGACCTCGGCGTATATGCCGACGTCCCTTCCACCGTAATCTTCCGCGTTCCCGATGAGCGTGTTGAGGGCGACCCAGTACCCCCTGTCTCCAGTGACCGGTTCGTGCCGGTGGCCGTTGTAGTCGATGCCTGCCATATCGTCCTCGAACGGTGCCAGCACCTCCCCGATCTCGATGGTGCCGGGTTCACGGCCTTCCAGCGTCGACTGGAGATCTGCCGCACCGTCGAGCACCTGAACTATCTCGGTGGCTCTCCCAGCGTTATTCTCGACTTCAAATTCGTCGTCAGCGATATATCGCCGGAGGTAGTCAGCTGATTCCCGTATATTTTCCTCAAGCGGGTAACGTTCCTGGTATTCCCTGACCAGGCCGTCCATATCGGAACCGGTGTTCTTCAGGAACTTCGAAAGGAAACCGAGAGTGATATCCGCACCGTCCTCCTCCAGGTCCTCTCTCCCCTCGATTACCATCGTCTTACGGGTCAGCTCGTGTCGTATGGACTTCCGCACAAAATCTTCAGTACTCCGCTCCATGCGTTCCCCCTTCAAAGGAAACTATTATAAACGATGTTATCTTTAAATAGTTAAAATAGTTGCTCCTGTTTTCTGTTCGGGGCAGTCTCTTCTTGCTCTCGGGGGCAGAAACCATTTAACTGTCACTGAGCGGGGTTTCCCTATGGATCACCGCCCGCTTTCTGACGCCGATCCCGATGTCCATTCTGCCCTGAAAAACGAGCTGTCCCGGCAGGAAAGCGACTCTCTGGAGATGATCGCGTCCGAGAACTTCGTGAACCAGGCAGTGCTCGAGGCGCAGGGAAGCGTTCTCACGAACAAGTACGCGGAAGGCTACCCAGGCAACCGGTACTACGCGGGCTGCGAGCACCACGACGAGGTGGAGGACCTCGCGCGCGAGCGCGCCACAGATATATTCGGTGCCGACCACGCGAACGTGCAGCCGCACGCCGGGAGCCAGGCTAACTTTGCGGCGTACTTCGCTGTCCTGGAACAGGGCGACAAGGTGCTCGGCCCGGTGCTGTCGCACGGCGGCCATCTCACCCACGGCCACCCGGTCAACTTTTCAGGCCACCTGTTCGACTTCGACACCTACGCCATCGACGAGGAGACCGAACGGTTCGAGCGTGACGATATCGTGGAGAGCGCGAAAGAACACGACCCGGACCTTATCGTCTCCGGGTACTCGGCGTACCCGCGGGAGATCCCGTTCGACGCGTTCCGGGAGGCCGCGCAGGAAACTGGGGCGACGCTGATGACTGATATCGCACACGTCGCCGGGCTCGTTGCAGCCGGTATCCATGAGAACCCGTTCCCTGACTGGGACATCGTCACCACGACCACGCACAAGACGTTACGTGGTGCACGCGGCGGGATGATCCTGTGCCGCGACGAGTATGCAGACGATATCGACAGGGCGGTGTTCCCGTTCGCTCAGGGCGGGCCGTTGATGCACCAGGTCGCCGGCAAGGCGGTCAGCTTCGGGCTCGCGCAGCAGCCCGGGTTCGACACCTACCAGCAGCAGATCGTGGACAACGCACAGGCGCTCGCCGAGGGACTACAGGCGAACGGGTTCCGGCTCGTTTCCGGTGGGACCGACAACCACCTTGTGCTGGTTGATATGACGAGCAAGGGGATGAGCGGGAAGGAAGCATCCACGCAGCTGGAAGAGGCCGGCATCGTGGTCAACAAGAACATGATCCCGCACGACGAGCGAAGTCCGCAGGTCACGTCCGGCATCCGTATCGGCACCCCCGCACTGACCACCCGCGGGATGGAGGAGTCAGAACTGGAATACATCGCGGACCTTATCGGCCGGGTCATCGATGACGGCGAGACGGAGCAGGTCCGGGGCGAAGTGGAGGCGCTGCTGGACGAGCATCCGCTTTACGAAGACGCGAACGTCCAGTACTGATTTATTTGTTCCACGTTCAGTTAATCCCATGGAGCAGTACCTCAACCTGGTCCGGAACGTGCTGCAGGACGGGAACTACAAGCCGAACCGGACCGGGGTCGACACGGTCTCCACGTTCATGCAGAGCTACGAGGTCGACCTGCAGGACGGGTTCCCGCTTCTGACGACGAAGAAGATGGACGGGTTCCGCTGGAACTCGCTCATCCACGAGCTGCTGTGGTACTTCTCCGGCGAGCACCACATCCGGAACCTGCGGGAGGAGACGAAGATATGGGATGACTGGGCGGACGACGACTGGAACCTCCCGACCGCGTACGGCCGGTTCTGGCGGCGATACCCGTTGCCTGACACGGAGGGACAGCTGGACGGGGAGTGGTGGCCGGTGGAGGACGCGGACTGGATCGAGGAGGCCGCACACTACTACGGCGTCTCTGAGGAGGACATCAGGAACGGCATCAAGCGGTGGGTGTCGACCGAGGAGGGGAACAAGGTGTTCGACCAGGTGCAGTACATCATCGACACGCTGAACAGTGAGCATCCCTACCGCGGGCCGGAATCACGGCGCCTCATCGTGAACGCATGGCACCCAGCAAACGCGGCGGTAAGCAAGCTGCCGCCGTGCCACTACACGTTCGCGTTCAACGTGCAGAACGACAGACTGAACCTGCACCTGACGCAGCGGAGCGGTGACGTCGCGCTCGGCATCCCGTTCAACATCGCCGCCTACTCACTGATCGCACACCTCATCGCCGGGCAGACCGACTTCGAGGTCGGGACGTTCGGCCACACCGTCGTCGACGCCCACATCTACTGCGGGAAGGGCGAGCGCGGCCGATGGTACGACAGCAATATCGAAGAGCTGCGGGAGAAGGTGCAGGCCGCCGAGGAGGGAAGCGACTTCCTCGCCGTCCGCGACTGGATCGAGGAAACAGCCCCGGCGGAAGATGAGGACGGGTACGACCACGTCCCCGGCCTCCTGAAACAGCTCTCCCGCGAGCCGCTGGACAGGCCGTCGATCGACATCGCCGACAGGCCGCTCGACGAGCTGGAGTACGACGACATACAGCTAGACGACTACCGGTCGCACGACGGCATCCGGTTCGAGGTGGCGGAGTAGTGGATATCGTCGTCATCGCCGCCGTCGCCCGTAACGGCGTTATCGGGAAGGACAGGGACATCCCGTGGCGGTACCCTGAGGACTGGGAACACTTCAAGGAGACGACGATGGGCCACCCGGTCATCATGGGCCGGGTGACCTACGAGGGGATCGTGGACGGCCTCGGCGAGCCGCTGCCCGGCCGGACGAACATCGTCCTGGGCCACGAGGAGATGGACGTGCCTGACGGCGTGGTGAACGTCCACGGTATCGACGCCGCCGTCAACGCCGCGGCCGACACAGGCGCTGATACGGCGTACGTCGCCGGCGGCGCCTCCGTCTACGAACAGTTCCTTGAGCGCGGGCTGGTCGACAGGATGGTCATCACAGAGATCCCTGAAGAACCGGACGGCGACACGTACTTCCCTGACTGGGACGAGGACAGGTGGGAAGATGTCCGACGGGAGGAACTCGACGATCTTGTCATCGTCACGTACGAGCGGCGATGACGTCCGGCCGCTGTGCCACCGCCTTCTTTACGTCGCCGACAAAGTAGAGCGACCCGGTGGCAAACACGGTATCGTCCGGCGTTGCAATGTTGACAGCTGTCTTGAGCGCTCCCGGCACGGACCGTACCACCTCGCAGTCAACTGTCTCGATACAGGCAGCCAGCTCGTCCGGGTCGGCGGCACGGTCGATCTCCGCCGCCGAGAGGACGACGGCGTCCGCGAATCCTTCGATCATTGACAGCATCTCGCCGTACTCCTTGTCCGCCATGATGCTGACAACAGCAATGGTCCGGTCTGCATCCAGCGCGTCCAGCGTCCCGGGCAAGCGCTCCACCGCGGCAGGATTGTGGGCGCCGTCCAGCAGCACCAGCGGGTCACGAGATACGGGTTCCATCCGTCCCGGGATGCTGATACCCGACAGCGCCTCGCGGACCGCCGTCGCCGGCACCCTCATCGGGAGCGCGTCGACCGCGGCCAGCGCTGTATCGACGTTGTCGGCCTGGTACCGGCCGACCAGGCCGGTCTCGATACGGCTGCCGTCGACCTCCATCACCAGTTCGATCCCGTCCCTCCCCTGGAGCGAAACGCGGTTCTCGACCGGATGCAGCGGGACCTCGTGTTCAGCAGCGACCGTCCGCACCACATCGCCCGGCTCGCCGGTAACGCCGGACAAGACCGGCGCATCTTTCACGATGCCGGCGATCTCGTACGCGATCTGTTCAGGTGTCTCCCCCAGGACGGTGGTATGTTCTCGGGCGACGTTGGTCACGAGGGACAGCACAGGCTCGACCACGTTGGTGGCGTCCAGCCTGCCGCCCATCCCTGTCTCGACCACCGCGACATCGACCGCTTCCTGTGAGAAGTGGTCGAGCGCCATCGCAGTCATCGCCTCGAAGAACGACGCCTCCACGTCCACGTCCGCCACGCGGCGGTACCGGTCAACGACCTGCTCCCTCGAAATCGGGTCGCCGTCGACCTGGATCCGTTCCGTGAAGTCCACAAGGTGTGGCGAGGTGAACAGGCCGGTGCGGAATCCTGCCTCCTCGAGCACCCGGGCGAGTATCGTGGCTGTCGACCCCTTGCCGTTCGTCCCGGCAACATGGACCACCGGAAAGTCCGTCTCCGGATGGTTGAGTGCGTCCATCAACTCCTGAATCGGGTCGAGCGACAGCGAGCCACGGAACCGTTGCAGACTGTATATCTCGTCGACGACGGACCGGTACACCTGTTCCATGGCCAGTGGTGGGCGACGAACCCATTTAAGCCTCCGCCGCGACTGTTCCAGTATGCCCGAGGTCTGCAGCGTGGACGAGCTGGAGGACGGCGATGTGGAAGGGTTCGAGGTCGACGGCGAGGAGGTGCTGGTCGCGAACGTCGATGGAGAGTTCTACGCTATCGGTGACGTGTGCACACACCAGCATTGCCTGCTGTCGGACGGGTGGCTGGAGGACGGCGAGGTGGTCTGCCCGTGCCACGCCGCCAAGTTTGACCTGGAAAGCGGCGAGCCGACGCGACCGCCCGCGACCGAACCCGAGCCCACGTACGACGTGGACGTGGAAGACGGGACGGTGGTCGTGACGCTGGAAAGCGGCTGAACCCGCCGCAGCGACCGTCCGTGTAGGTTTATAAAACTTGTGTTTAAACCAGTGTCTACCTTGCAAGAAACTGTTCTACAGGCGCTCTGCCGGCGATCAAGTGACAGAGGGACGCGGTAGCATGGATGTCGAGGAGCACGAGCTCGTGCCCAGCCACACAGTCATGGCGGAGGACGAGGTCGACCAGCTGCTGGACGAGTACGATATCACGAAGCAGGAGCTGCCGCAGATTCACCAGAACGATGCAGCGCTGAAGTCTGTCGAGGCAGAGGTCGGTGACGTGATCGAGATCGAACGCGACTCTCCGACTGCCGGCGAGACAACGTACTACCGGGTTGTGGTGGAGGAATAACTGGTATGCAGAACGCATTCATGGACCAAGCTGTCGACGGGAACAAGCTGGTTGACCACCAGATCGAATCCTACAACGACTTCGTTGAGAACCGGCTGCAGAAGATCCTGAACGAGGTCGGGGAGGTGGAGCCGGAGCTGCCGGGCGGCGAGGAGCTCGTCATCAAGCTCGGCGACGTCGAGGTTGAGGAGCCGATGATGAAGGAGGCCGACGGCTCCATGACCCATCTCACCCCGGCCGAGGCACGGCGCCGCGACCTCACCTACTCGTCCCGTATCCGTGTGACGATGACACCCATCTTCGAGGGACGGCGGCAGGAGCCGGAGATCGTCACCATCGGGAAGATACCGGTCATGGTCGGCTCCTCGCTCTGTCCGACGTCGGACATGGACCGGGAGGAGCGTATCGAGAACGACGAGGACCCGGAGGACACCGGCGGCTATTTCATCATCAACGGTACCGAGAAGGTGCTGGTTTCGATGGAGGAGATGGCGAACAACAAGGCCATCTATCAGCACGACGACGACCAGCAGGTATGCAGGATCAATTCAGAGAGCGACGGGTACGTGCAGCGCCACCAGCTGAAGCGGAAGAAGGGCGTTGTCAACATCAACTTCGCGAACGTGAAGAAGGTGCCCGCGGTCGTCATCATGCGCGCACTGGGGATGGAGACCGACAAGGAGATTGTCGAGGCGATCGGCGAGGAGTACGAGGGCGAGATCTACCTGAACATCTACGACACGGACGTCAACACGCCAGAGGAGGCTGTCGACTACATCGGCCGGCAGTCCGGTATCAACCAGGACCGGGAGGAGCGCGTCAACGAGATCCTGGACGAGTACCTCCTGCCGCATATCGGGCAGGAACCCGAGTTCCGGGACCAGAAGGCGCAGTACCTCGGCCGGCTGGTGAAGAACACCATCGCGCTGGGGCAGGGTGACATCCAGGAGGACGATATGGACCACTACGCGAACAAGCGGCTGCTCCTTGCAGGCGACCTGCTGGAGATGCAGTTCCGGAGCGTGTTCCTCGGGAAGTGGGGGTTCGTCGCACGGATGAAATACAACTTCCAGAAGAGCGCGAAACGGGGACGCATCCCGTCGCTCCAGTCCACCGTCGTGGCGGACACGCTGTCCAAGCAGATCATGTCCGCGATGGCGACAGGGAACTGGGTCGGCGGCCGGAGCGGTGTCTCGCAGCGGCTGGACCGCGGCAACCGTGTGAAGACACTGTCGCACCTGCGGAACGTCGTCTCCCCGCTGTCGTCCGAGCGGCAGCACTTCGAGGCGAGAGAGCTGCACCCGACGCACTGGGGCCGCCTCGGCCCGATCAAGACGCCGGAAGGGATGAACATCGGGCTGCGGAAACATCTGGCGCTGTCCGCGGACGTGTCCAGCGGACTGGGCGAGGAGGAACGAGAGGGGCTGGTGGAGGAGATCCGGTCGATGGGTGTGGAGCAGTGATACAACGATGACAGACGTATACCTTGACGGCGACCTGATCGGGCAGCACGACGACCCGGAGGAGCTGCGCGACGAGCTGCGGGAGCGGCGGCGGGACGGCGATCTCAGCGGCGAGATCAACCTGCAGTATGCAGAGGACAAGGACGAGATATGGATAAATTCTGATTCAGGACGGACGCGGCGTCCGCTGGTCGTGATCGAGGACGGTGAGCCACTGCTGACCGAGCGCCACATCGAGCAGCTCGAGGACGGTGACACGACCATCGACGAGCTGGCGGAGGACGGCGTTATCGAGTACATCGATGCAGAGGAGGAAGAGGAGGCGTACGTGGCAGTTGACAGGGACGACGTGACCGACGAGCACACGCACATGGAGCCGGACCCGGCGATGACGCACGGACTGTCCGCGTCGCTGGTTCCCTACCCGCAGCACAACCGGGGTGACCGTGTGAACTACGGTGCGAAGATGAACGGGCAGGGCCTCGGCATCCCGGAGAAGAACTTCCATACGCGGTACGATACGAACGCGAACGTGCTGACCTATCCGCAGCGGCCGATCGTGAACACGGGGACGGAAGAGGACGCGATCGGGGAGCACCCGATCGGGCAGAACATGGTCATCGCTATCTCCTCGTTCGACGGCTACAACATCGAGGACGCGGTCATCATGAACAAGGCGTCCATCGAGCGCGGGATCGCCCGCAGCCACTACTTCCGCACCTACTCCACCGAGTCGCGGACGTACTGGGGTGGGCAGCGCGACGAGATCAGCATCCCGGACAAGGACGTGCGGGGGTACAAGAGCGAGGAGGCGTACAACCACCTCGCCGAGGATGGCGTCGTGAACCCTGAAACCGAGGTCGAGGAGGGCGACGTGGTCGTAGGGAAGGTGTCGCCGCCGAAGTTCCTGGGCTCCGACGAGGAGGTCAAGATGGGGCTGGCGTCGAAGCGGGAGACCTCGAAGACCGTCCGGCACGGGGAGGGCGGTACGGTGGACAAGGTGATGATATCCGAGACTGGTGAAGGAGACAAGCTTATCAAGACGAAACTGCGGGAGGAGCGGATCCCTGAGCTGGGTGACAAGTTCGCGACGCGGCACGGCCAGAAAGGCGTTATCGGTCTCATCGTGCCGGAGGAGGACATGCCGTTCACCGAGGACGGTGTGACACCGGACATCATCCTGTCGACCCATGCGATCCCGTCCCGTATGACCGTGTCGCAGCTGATGGAGATCATCGGCGGGAAGGCTGCCGCGGAGCGCGGCGAGCTGGTCGACGGGACCGCGTTCCACTCGGAGAAGGAAGCGGACCTGCGTGAGGTGCTGGAGGAGGCAGGGTTCGAGGCCGACGGCCGCGAGCAGATGTACCACGGGGTCACCGGCGAGAAGATGGAGGCGGAGACCTTCATCGGTCCAGGCTTCTACCTCAAGCTGGAGCACATGGTCGGAGACAAGATCCACGCACGCTCCCGCGGACCGGTCACACTGCTTACGAACCAGCCGACCGCCGGGAGAGCAAGAGAAGGCGGACTCCGCCTGGGAGAGATGGAGAAGGACGTCCTGGTTGCGCACGGCGCATCCTTGCTGCTGAAGGAACGGTTCGGCTCCGACTCGACACGGGCATACGTGTGCGACGACTGCGGTGAGATCGGAGTCTACGACAGGAACGAGGAGACGGTGTACTGCCCGGCATGCAGTTCGTCGGGCGAGATAGCCGACATCGAAGTACCGCAGGCGTTCCTGCTGTTGCTGAACGAGCTGAAATCTATCATGATCGATCCAGAGCTGCACCTGGGTGAGGGCCAATGACACAGACAATCGACGAGATCAAGTTCGGGCTGATGGAGCCGGAAAAAATCCGTGAACTCTCCGTCAAGCGTATCACCAAGGCGGACGTCTACGACTCGGACGGCTACCCGGTGGAGGACGGTGTCATGGACCCGGAGCTCGGTGTCATCGATCCGGGGATGCGGTGCCGCACCTGTGGCGGCCGTATGAAGGAGTGTCCCGGCCACTTCGGCCATATCGACCTGGCGAAGCCGGTCGTGAACGTATTGCATACGAAGAAAATCCGGAACCTCATCCGGTTCACCTGCCGCGAATGCCAGCACTCCCTTGTCAAAAACGAGGACAAGGCGCTGCGGAAGAGCAACCGGAAGACCACCTGCCCTGAATGCGGCGCGGAGCAGCAGAGCGTGGACCTGGAGAAGCCGTACTCGTTCTACGAGGACGACGAACAGCTGACGCCGGAGGAGATCAAGGAGCGACTCGAACAGATCCCGGACGAGACCGCTGCCGAACTCGGTGTTGAAGGCGGTCGACCGGAGTGGCTTGTCATCGACGATGTGCTCGTCCCCCCGGTATCCATCCGGCCGAGCATCACGCTGGAGACCGGGGAGCGCAGCGAGGACGACCTGACCCACAAACTTGTGGATATCATCCGTATCAACCAGCGGATCAGGAACAATATCGATATCGACGCGCCGGACTTCATCATCGACGACCTGTGGGAGCTGCTGCAGTACCACGTCGCCACGATGTTCGACAACGACCTGACCGGTGTCCCGCCGGCACGGCACCGTTCCGGTCGCTCGCTGAAATCAATCATCGCCCGGTTGAAGGGGAAGGAGGGACGGTTCCGGCAGAACCTTATCGGGAAGCGCGCCAACTTCTCCGCACGCACGGTTATCTCGCCGGACCCGAACATCGGGATCAACGAGGTCGGCGTCCCGGAGCTTATCGCGACAGAGCTGACCATCCCGGTCAAGGTGACGGACAAGAACCTGGACGAGGTGCGGGACCTTGTGGCGAACGGTCCAGAACAGCATCCTGGTGCGAACTATGTGCTGCGGCCGGACGGCGGCCGGAAGAAGATAACGGACGACAACAAGGAGGAGATCATGCAGGAGATCTCGCCCGGGTACACCGTGGAGCGGCATCTGCAGGACGAGGATACTGTCCTGTTCAACCGGCAGCCGTCGCTGCACCGGATGTCCATCATGGCGCACGAGGTCCGCGTCCTCCCGTACCGGACGTTCCGGCTGAACCTCGCCGTCTGCCCGCCGTACAACGCAGACTTCGACGGCGACGAGATGAACCTCCACATCCCGCAGACCGAGGAGGCGCGGGCGGAGGCGGACGAGCTGATGAAGGTGCAGCACCATATCAAGAGTCCGAAGTTCGGCGGCCCGATGGTCGGGATGATGCAGGACCAGATCTCCGGCCTGTACCTGCTGTCACAGGAAGACGGCATCCCGCACGAGGAGGCGTACGAGATGCTTGCCGCTATCGGGGCGTACGACAGGGAGCTGCCGGACCAGGAAAGCTTCTCCGGGAACGAGATTGTCAGCCTGTTCGTGCCGGAGGGCGTGACGTTCGAACAGGACGATTTCGTGGTGGAGGACGGCGAGATCGTACAGGGCGTAATCGATGACGGAATCGTCGGCGACTACGGCGGCGAACTCATCAACCAGATCCTGCTGCAGGCAGAGGAGGACGACGCGGTCGACTTCCTCAACAAGGTGACCAAGCTCGGAACAGAATACATCACACGTCACGGGTTCTCCATCTCTACCGCCGACTTGGCGGTGTCGGACGACGCCAAGGAACAGATCGAGGACCGTATCGCGGAGGGCGAAGAGGAAGCCGCAGAGCTCGTCGAGAAGTTCAATCAGGGGGAGATCGAGCCGAGCCCTGGTTCGACGATGGAGGAGACGTTCGAGAACAAGATAA
>JAXIOB010000037.1:0-16988 GCA_034190585.1 Asbonarchaeaceae archaeon (SeqCode) | reverse complement strand
AATTCCACACGGTATTCGTTGCCAGCGGTCATATCAGCCGCATCGAAGCTCACGGTGCTGGGCCCCCAGGAATCACCCGGTGCAAGATCTGAATGGGATGTGGCAACATTGTTGACAAGACTCCCATCGGCGACGCTGTACAGGTAAACCGTGACGTCACTGGCCTGAACCGTCTGCGACCCTGTATTATCGAGGAAGAACTCCACGTTCCCGTTGCTTGCCGTACACTGCAGGTCACGGACGGTTATCTCCGTATTGAGCTGTTCCTCCGCTTCCTCTTGCTGCCCTGTGATGATGCCCTGCGTCCAGACATAGGCAGCACCAGCCGCCGCGACGGTCATCATCAGCAGGAGCACCATCGCCACGACCGGCGTGATTCCCTTCCGCATATCCCATTACCTCCCCAGACTCCTATATAAAAGGTTCGGCCGGGCGGCGGCTAGGCAAATTTCTGGACGAGACGGATGTTCAGGATGCTCAGCAACGGCAGCATCTCCAGGCGGCCGGCCAGCATCCCTACCATCAGCGACACCTTCACGAGCGGGGGGAGAGCGGCGATCTCTGCCTGCGGGATGAACGTCGGCCCCATCGTACCGACCGCGGACGTCATCAGCTGCATCGATTCTGTCACACCGTACCCAGTGAGCGCGACCGTCACACCGCCGCCGGCGACGATGGCCGCCAGCCAGAGGAACAGGATGGCGGCGACCTGGCGGAGCTCCTGGTCATCCAGGATGCGGCCGCCGACGGTGACAGGGTTGACGACCGTCCGCGGGATACCGAGGGAGCGGACCTGCTGCGCCACCAGCTTCCCCATGATACCGAGCCGCATCATCTTGAACCCGCCGGTCGTCGACCCGAGCGAGCCGCCGATAAACATCAACACCAGGAACAGGTACTTTGAAACGTCGGGGAAGCTGCCAATCGGTTCCAGCGTAAACCCGGTAGAGCTTATCACCGAGGACACATGGAACCCTGACTGTGCGATGGCGGCGGTGACGGATTGGCCGGTGGACAGGAGGAGATCGGCTGCGACGAGCAGCACCGCCACAACCGTTATCGACAGGTACAGCCGGAACTCGAAATCGTTCGCCATCCGCCGCAGCCGTCCGCGCATCACACTGTATATGAGGAGGAAGTTCGTGCCGCCGAGGAACATGAACAGCGTCAGCGTGACCCGCACCCCGGGATTCATAAGCGCGCCGAGGTCCGGGACGGACGCGAACCCGCCGGTCGGCAGGGTGGCAAGCGAGTGCGTCACGGCCTCGAACGACGGCACCCCGAAATGCATAAGGAGCACGACCTCGACCACCGTCAGCACGATGTAGACGTACCAGAGAGATTTGATAGATTTGAAGAGGGACGCGTGGATGCTGCCGCCAGCGGCGATCTTGTTCGACTCCGTCTCCACCAGCTTCCGGGCCACACCGCCCGATTCCACCAGTACGGCGACGAAGAAGGTGAGGATTCCGAGGCCGCCGACCCACTGCATGAACGACCGCCAGAACAGGAGGGACCGGGGCAGCGCGACCGAGGTGAAGATGGACATCCCTGTCGTGGTCATACCGGACATGGCCTCGAAATAGGCGTCCATGAACGACACGCCTGCGACTGTGGCCAGCGGTATCGCTGCCAGGCCGACCGCGAGCAGCCACGCCGTGGTTGCGGTCGCCATCGCCTCCACCGGTTCCGGCCGGGCCTCGTCCCCGGTTCGGGAGAGCACCCATCCCAGCGTTATCGCGGTGAACGATGCGACCAGGAACGGCTCGAGCTGGACGAAGCTCTCGCCGTAGTACTTGCCGACGACGACCGGCACAAGCAGCAGTGCAGAGAAGATCCGGAGGAATACACCGGTGTAATAGTTGACCACCGTCCACCGCATCCTATTCCTCCTCCAGTTCGATGACCTCTGTCGCAAGCTTCCAGTTCGGGACGTAGAACGTTGTATCACCGTCCTCCAGCTTCGTATACATCGGCCGGATGCCGGCCACGTCGCCCTCGTGCTCGCCGACGCTGACACGGTCGCCGGCGACGAACACACGTGATAGCTGGAAATACACCGACACCGCGATGTTCCGGACGAGATCCCGCGTCCCGAGGACGAGGGCTGTGACGATACCGAGCGCGATCACGGCCAGGAGAACGTTCAGGATGAGGATATCGATACCGGCGACACCGAGCGCGACAAGGAACGCCACAAGCAGGCCGAGATACTTGACCGCCTTCCCGGCGATGACGTACACCGGGATTTCTGCGCCGGACTCGTCGACCAGGCCGGTGAGCCGGCTGACCCGGAACAGGTGGACGGTGACCTCCTCAAGCTGGGACGCGATCACCGCGCCGAACAGCATGACGGCAGCGGCCAGCACCAGTCGTGTCCCCCAGTTCACCAGTGTCGCCGAATACGCCGCGGCGACCCGGAACCCGAACACGTACAGGATGGAAAGGGCTGCCAGCGCGTAGATAAGCCACTTGACCAGGACCGCTACAAAGTCGGACAGCGACCCCCTGAACCCAGCCTCGCGGAGTATCGGCTGGATGTCCGCCTGGACTGCAAGATCGTCCAGCGCCGTCATTCTCAGAAGCGTGCGGACCATCTCGGCGATAATCCTGCCTCCGACGAACCCGAGGATAAGGAGCACGACGACCGCGAACAGTTTTGGCTGGGCGGCGGTCTCGGTCTGCAGGACGGCCAGCATCTGCTGCCACGCCTGCTCCAGTACCTCGCCGAGTACTGCCATACCCGTGCTTTCCTGCGGCACGGCTTAAATAACTACGTTCACCCGGGAAACACGATTTAAAAGGTTGGTGCGGCAAGGGAGGACTGCTCGGAACCACCCTGTACGGCAGGTGTGCGACTGAGCAGGTGAATACGACAATGGACGCGGTTATCGGCACACAGAACGGTGAAAGTTTTCAGGTCGAACTCACGGACCAGCAGGCGCAGGCGCTGACAGGGATGCACATCGGCGATGACATCGAGGGCTCGCTCGTCGGACTGGACGGGTACACCCTCCGCATCACCGGTGGCAGCGATACAGAGGGCTTCCCGATGCGGCGCTCCGTGGATGGGACCGGGCGGAAACGGCTGCTTGTCAACGGCGGGACCGGCGCCCGCGACCTCGAGGACGGGGAACGGACGCGGACCTCGGTCCGCGGGAACACAGTCTCCAGCCAGATCGCCCAGGTCAACCTCGCCGTCGTTGAACCCGGCGACGAGGACGTTGCCACGCTGCTCGGTGAGGAACCTGCCGAAGCATCCGGCGATGAAGCAGTCTCCGAAGCGGACGACGCAGGAGACGACGAAGACGAAACCGGGGACGCCACCGGCGACGAGGAGGCCTAGACCGCAGTGGGTGACGTCCCTGTACCGGAGGCGAACATCGGGCTTGTCGGGCACGTTGACCACGGCAAGACCACGCTGACCGATGCACTCAGCGGCGAATGGACGGATACACATTCTGAGGAGCTGCGGCGCGGGATCACCATCCGCCTCGGGTATGCAGACGTGACAGTCCGGTACTGCGGGGAGTGCGACCGGTACACCGTCGGGGAAACGTGCAGCGAGTGCGGCGAGGACGCAACGGTAGAGCGGAGCGTGTCGCTGGTCGATGCGCCGGGCCACGAGACACTGATGGCGAACGTGCTGTCGGGCGCGGCGATCATGGACGGCGCGGTCCTGCTCGTGGCGGCGGACGAGGAGGTGCCGCAGCCGCAGACACGGGAGCACCTGGCAGCACTGGACCGGGTCGGTATAGAGAATATCGTCGTTGTGCAGAACAAGATCGATCTTGTTGACGAGGACACGGCGCGGCAGAACTACCAGCAGATACAGGAGTTCATCGCCGGCACCGTGGCCGAGGATGCACCGGTCATCCCTGTCTCCGCACAGCACCGGACCAATATCGACCTCCTGCTGGAGGCGGTGGAGGAGCACATCCCCACACCGGAGCGTGACGCTGATGCGGAGCCGAAGATGCTTGTCGCACGTTCCTTCGACATCAATAAACCCGGTACGATGCCGCAGGAGCTGCAGGGCGGTGTCGTCGGCGGCAGCCTGCAGCGCGGGGAGATCGAGGTCGGCGACGAGATCGCGCTGAAACCGGGGTACGAGCGTGACGGGAGCTGGGAGGCGGTGGAGACCGAGGCACGGAGCATCATCCACGGCCAGAACCAGGTCGAGAAAGGACGGCCGGGCGGGTTGCTCGGTGTGGAGACCGGCCTCGACCCGTCACTCACGAAATCGGACAACCTTGCCGGGAACGTGCTGGGACGGAAAGGCGAGCTGCCGCCGGTGCACCAGGAGCTGGAGATCGACGTGGACCTTATGGACGCGGTCGTCGGCAGCGAGGAGGAGCAGAGCGTTGACCCGGTCAAAGAACAGGAGCCGCTGCTGCTGAATGTCGGGACTGCGAAGAGCGCCGGCTCGGTCACCGAGGCAGGCTCCACCATCACCGTCCAGCTGAAGCGGCCGGTCTGCGCCGAGGAAGGCGATACGGTGGCGGTGTCCCGGCGGATGGGGTCGCGGTGGCGGCTGATCGGCGCCGGCACCATCGTGTAACACCCGAAACCCTTCAAAAACTCTTTTACAACGCTTCTATGCCGGTTTTCGCTGCCTGACAGGTTCATTAGTTATTTAAATCCCTTACCTGATTGGGGTGTAGAACATGGCACCCGTTTCTCAGCTCGAGAGCGTCGCTCTTGCGCTTATACGGCAGAATATAGGTGTGAAGATCGCTGTCACAGTACTTATACTGGTCGGCGGCATCCTCGCGGCCCGTATCGCCGGGAAGATCGTGCGGTACGTCGCTGACCGGGCTGCACGCCGCGGAAGCACCGTGGAACGGGTGCGGCGGCGTGGACGGTCGCCTGACAGGCTGGTGGAGTACGCCGTCGTGGTGCTGACGCTTGTAACGGCAACGATATACATCAACGCGTCCGCGGTCGGGCAGCTCAGCCGCCTTATCGTGGGGTACGCGCCCCGGGTTGTGACCGCTGTCCTCCTGTTCATCCTCGGCATAATCCTTGTCAAGGGGCTTGTCGCCCTTATCCGCGGCTTCGTCGAGAACCTTAACGTGAAGAAACAGGCGGAGACAGTCGGTGTCTCACCGAAGGTGCTGGACGGGTTCCTCGCCGCGATCAAACTGTTCCTCTACTTCGTGGTGCTGGAGATCGCGGTCATCCAGCTCGGTGTGTCAACACGCATCATCAACACGACTATCACCGCCGCATCCTACGGCATCGTCCTCCTGCTGGTGCTGCTCGGGTTCTTCGGGTTCAAGGACCTCATCCAGAACTACGCCGCCGGCATCTATCTCCGCGGATCAGAAGTCCTGAAACCCGGGAAGCGCATCAAGCTGGACGACGAGACCGGGGAGATCCGGGAGACATCCACGTTCAGCACAACGGTGAACACCGACTCCGGGTACTTCCTGCTCGCACCGAACAAGAACCTGATGGACAGGGAGATCCTGTTCAAACGGGTGAAAGCGGACGTGGACACGCTGGAGGAGATCACCGACTACTTCGTCTCCGAACAGTCCGAGTACCGCGGCGCAGCGGTGGGCGAGATGGCGCTGACCATGTTCGGGTTCGACGCCACGCAGGGCGATATCAGCGAGGAGCTGGAGGACAGCCAGCCGTCGCCGGAAGCGCTCGGCAGCGTACTGGAGGAGATGGCTGGCGGCGAGGTCCGTCACGGGTTCGTGGACGGCGACAAGATCACCGATCTCGGCCGGGAGGCACGGGTGTGGCTGGATAACGACGCGCTCCTGCTGCCGTACCTCCACAAGGAGGTCCTGTTCCCCGGGTCCGAGGCCGAACGCTACGTGCTCGTCGTCGCGGTGGAGGGCGACGAGCTCCTCGTGCTTGATCCTGAGACCGGCGGCTCCGGCGGCGTGTATTATGTAGATGCGGGCGAGATGCAGGAAGCTATCGCTGACACGGACGGGGGCGGGTACCTGGTGCTGGCGCCGCGCGGCACCACCGGGTTCTGGCGGATCAAGAACGATCTTATCTACGCCAACCTGTCGCTGTACAAGCAGCTGAGCAAGAACCTGGAAGTACAGCTCAGCAAGATCCTGCGGCGGGGTGACGCCGTGAAGCAGGTGGTGCCTGACGTTGTGGACGACTTCATGACACGGTGGCGGGCGGAGGAAACAGGGGACGCGGTCACGACCATGTGGCGGCCGAACGGGAACGGGGAGGCGCACGACGATGAAGCTACTGACGATAACTGACGACGACACGCTCGTCGAACAGTTACGCGACCACGTCGACACCGTCGACCAGGCCTCGCTCGCTGACGTGCGGGTGGTCGCGGGCGGCGAGACCGAGGTCCTCGTGGACGGCGAGCCGGCGGCGGCGTACGATGCACTGTATCTCGCTCCGACGCCGAAGACCGCAATCTTCTCCCGCGTCTTCCTGGAGACCCTGCTGGACCGTGATATCGCCACCAATATCGGGCCGACCGCGTTCTTCATCCTGGCGAAGAAAAGCTACCTGTACCACGTCCTCGCGGAGCGGGACGTCCCGATCCCGCCGACCGCGGCAGTGTCGACGGAGAACGGTCTCTCGGGGCTGGAGGATGACCTGTCCTACCCGCTGGTCGGGAAGAAGTTCGAGGGCTTCCAGCGGCGGGATATGAACCTGCTGGAGTCCGCCGACGAGCTGTCATCGTTTGCAGAACACCTGGAGCACGGCGACCATTTCCTCGTGCTGCAGGAGCAGGTGGACGGTGACGTGTACGACTGCCTCTATATCGACGGCGACGTGGTATCTATCAAGCTGGAGGGGGATGGGTGGCGGCGGCGGAGCGGCGACGCGACGGAATCCTACCACTCCATCTCCTCGGAGCTCGAAGCGGTGGTCGAGAACGCTGCACAGTCGATCGGGGCCGATATCTGCCGGGTGCGGCTGGTCGGCGACAGGGTCGTGGACGCGGCGCTGGACCCTGACCTGGAACGGTTCCACGAGATCAGCGGCAAAAACGTGTACGGGAACGTGGCCGACATGCTGGAGGGATAATACATGGACCTATGCATCCTGTACGGCGAGTCATCGACGCAGCACGACCTGTTCATCGAGGCCGCCGAGAAGTATTTCGACACCGTTACAGCTATCCCCATCACCGGGACGCGTGTCGTCGATACCGAGGACGGCGCCACGGTGAAGTACCGGAACACTGACCTGTCGGAGTTCGATGCAGCGTTCATCCGTGTGTTCGGGAGCGACATGCTGTTCGGCGAGCAGATCCCGGAGATCCTTATCGACAACGGTGTGTATACACAGGTGGATGCGGATTCGCTGACGATCGCTACCAACAAGTTCTACGCGATGAAGGTGCTGGCGGAGGGCGGCTGCAGTGTCCCCCGGTCCGCCTACGTCCTGTCGACCGAGGAGACGGAAAAGGGTGCGGAGGAGTTCGGCTATCCTGTGGTCATCAAGCTGATATCCGGGTACGGCGGGGAGGGCGTGATGCGGGCGTCGACCGCGTCGGACCTCGGTCCGTTCGTGGACACATTGACCCTGTTCGAGCAGGATGTCTGCCTGCAGGAGTATATCGACCACCCGGGCGAGGACATCCGTGTCATCGTTGTCGGCGACGAGACACATTCATACAAGCGCGTCGCCACCGGTGAGGAGGAGTGGCGGTCGAACGTTGCACAGGGGGCGGACCGGCGCGAGTTCGATGCACCGGAGGAGGTGCGCGAGACCGCGGTGACGGCGGCGCGGCTTGCAGGGTTCGATATCTGCGGTGTGGATATGATCCAGACGGAGGAGGACGTGTACGTGATCGAGCTGAACATGTCGCCAGGCGTCCCGGAAGAAACGCAGGAAGCGGTCGGTGCGGACCTGCCGGCGGTCATGATGGAGTACGTGCACGGGCAAGCAACCCGTCGAGCATCCGAGAGAGGGCTCTGACAGCGTCGGCGACGATCCCGGTGTCCTCGGGGACCGCGATATGGCCGAGTTTTGTCCCCTCGTTCACCCAGTCCTCCTGGTGCACTGATTCCACGAGGCCGTCGACCGGGCTCGTCACCTCGTGTTCGCCGTCGTCGTTCTCGATCCGGCCGATGACATCGCCCCGTGCCACCGTGTCGCCGGGCGGCGCCGCCTTGGTGTACTCACCGGCCGTCGGTGCGGAGATCTTGACAAGTTCCTCGTAGACCTGTTGCTCCCCGGTCTCCTGCTCCCCGTCGATGACGCCGGTGGTGATAAGCAGGTTCCGTATCACCTGAACGTACTGGTCCAGCTCCGTCGGCGTGTACATCCCGCCGCCGATCTCCACTGTCACCGAGGGGACGCCGTGGCGCGGCGCGACACCGGCAAGCACGCCGCGGCCGATGGTGTCGGTGGAGGTGCGGAGGATGTACGGCACCCCGGCGTTCCGCACCAGCTGCTCCTGCTCCTTCCGCACCTCTGTCTCCACCTTGCTGTCGTCCTTCTCACGGATCTGGTCGACCTTGTATCCCGGCGTTGTCGCAGTATGCAGGTCGAGGCAGTAGTCGGCGGAGACCACGGTGTCAAGGATGTGATACGCCAGGCGTTCGGTAATGTTTCCTTCAGGTTTCTCCTCCAGGTCGACACTGCTGAAGCACCGGTTCAGGTTACGTTCCTCGTCCTCGTATATCTCGAACTCTGGTACCGGTGTCTCACGTGTTCCCTTCGCTACCGCGAACATGTTCGCCTCCGGGATGAACGAGACTGTGCCGTGGACGTCGGCCGGGTCGAGCTCCCGGTACATCCGTTTCGCGGCGTCGATCGCGAGGAGTTCGTCGCCGTGCGATCCGGACACCACGACCACGTGCGGGCCGTCCCCGGCACCGTCGACGACGAATTCTTCGAGGACGTACCGTTCCGTCCGCTGGTCATCCCTGTCCCATATCTTGAACGAGACAAGCCGTCGTTTCTCCTTGCCAGCCACCTCGACCACCTACCCGCCCTGTTTCAGGGCGCGGCACGTTCCTCCAGGTAGTCCACAATCTCCGATGCAACGTCGACGTCCGGGTGCGCCGCTGCGAACCCTTCGAACTGTGGACACCGGTTGCATTCGAGCTCGTACAGCGTCCCGTCACCCGCTTCCACGATGTCGACGCCGGCGACCTCGATATCCATAAGCTCCGCGACAGCGACCGCGGCGCGTTCGACTGCAGGCATATCCACGGCAGCGAACTCTGCACCCTGGGCGTAGTTCCTGGCTGCGGGGTCTGCGTCGTCACCGACCTGCTTCACCGCGGTACCGAGCGGGTTGCCGCCGACCACCAGCACGCGGTACTCCTCCTCGATATCGATGTATTCCTGCAGCAGTACCGGGAAGTCCGCATCGTCCAGCGCCTGTTCCAGTTCCTCGCGTTCATCGATCCGTGTCACGCCCTCTCCCTCCCGGCCGCTCACCGGTTTGACGATCAACGGGTAGCCGATGGCGCCGGCGATAGGCCCTGAATCGCTCGCGTCCCGGACCACGGCCGTCGCAGGGACGTTGACCCCGTCCAGCTCCTCGCCGACGAAGCTGAGCAGGCTGTAGAATTTCGACAGCGGGTTGAAGAACACGTCTTTTTTCTCGACCGACGGTACGCCGAGCTCGTCTGCGGCCGCCACCAGATCGCGGCTGGCCTCGACGTCGAACCGTGTCCGCCGCATGTACAGCAGGTCGAGATCGTTCAGGCTCTGGCCGCGGTACCGTACTGTCAGCTCGCCGCCGGTCAGCAGGTATGACACGTCTGCAGGGTCGATGAACACGGCGTCGTGGCCGCGGTCCTCCAGCTCCTCGACGATCCAGCGCTCCTCGTCCTGGCGGTCAGTCCCGCCGACACCGATACGTAGTGTCATGGGGACAGGTGGCGACCGGTGATTTATGTAAACTCCGGCCGGACTAGCACCGTATGGGGCTCGACGGTGACGTGGTCGCGGAGGTGGACGCAGCGCTCGACCTGTACCACCACCTGCAACCGGTGAACGCCGACGAGGAGCGTGCGGCGTTCATGGACGCTGTCGCGGACGACGACACGTACAACCCTTCCTACCGGTACCCCGGATTCGAGGAAGAGGATGCTGTCAGGAACAGGCTGGAGGCGCTGGACGACGCCGCGGAGACACGGCTGGAGGGGAGCGTGGTCACTGCGCTGCGGTCCCGGCTCCGGATTATCACCGCGATCGGAGACCAGGAGATAACCGCGGCATCACGGCAGCATTACGGCTCCCCGGTGTCGGAACTGGTCGGGGCAGCGGAGGAACAGTTCGTGCCGCCGGGCGACGACCGGGAGCGGACGGTCCAGGCCGGAACCGTGACAGCCGCGTTCAACGCACTGTTCGACCGGCTCGACATGGACTACACCGCATCCCGGGGAGACAACGACATCATCCGGAGCAGTCCGCACGAGGCCCGCATCCTTGTCCCACGGGAGAAATCGTACACCGTGGATGCGGCGAAACGGCTGCTGGTGCACGAGTCCACCCACGCGGTCCGGGCGGTGAACGGCCGCGCCAGCGGCAACCCCGCGCTGGTGTACGGGACGACGGGGTACGAGGCCGCGGAGGAAGGCCTTGCAACGTTCAACGAGGCAGCACTCGACGTGCTACAGGTATCGCTGCCGAAGATTACGGCCCGGGTGCTCGCTGTCGACCGGTCCGACCGCAGCTTCCACGCACTGTACCAGTCGATGCGGGACCTCGGGCTGGATGCACGGGCCGCGTTCGTACGCACCTACCGTGTGAAGCGCGGGCTGCGGGACACATCAGAGGCGGGCGGGTTCATAAAGGACCATATCTATTTCGACGGGTACCGGCAGATCAGTGAGGATCCGGCACTGGCGGACCGGCTCTACAGGGGGAAGACCGGGTTCGACGACGTTGACGCGGTCGATACGGAGCCACAGATCTCCCGGCCGGAACATATCACGGCCTGCACAGCCGTAGGCGAGGAACTCCTGGCGTAACAGTGGCGTACCTATTTAAACCGAGAGCCCGTCTGCACATATATGGGGTCCACCGCCCGGTTCCTCGGTCTCGCCGCGGTATTCCTGATCGTGGTAACTGCGGGCGCGGCGCAGGACAGCCGGCAGATCACGGTCGGCGGCCAGGATACAGTTACCGCCTCCGTCTCCAACCCGCTGACGGTTCCTGACGTGCTTCAGGTCCGGTTCAACGGCCCGGCAGTATCCTCCGAGGTTATCGACGTGAAGCTGCCGGACAGCCGGTCACAGGTGGAGTGTCGCGATACGACCGAGACCTGCCGCGTATTCCTCGGTCCGGACCAGGACCGCGAGCTGGAGTTTACTATCGAGGGGGTTTCAGCGGGAAAAAGCACGTTCATGGTATCGGTGTCGTCGGAGACGACAGGGAAGCGGTCGGAGGCGACCATGGCGGTCACCGTCACCGACCAGGAGCGGTCCGGCACCATCCTCACGGTTCTCAAACGGTTGCTGGGCATCGGTTAAAGAGTTCGGCACCGCCTTCCACGCGAAGGCGGTCGCACGATTCCCGGCAGGGATTCGTGCTTGAACAGACTTCCTTCGGAAGTCTGTGACACGCGGAGCGGGTTCCGACGGAACCCGCTATGGAAGGGGATATCCCATGAACAGAAAGATATTGCTGGACGCGAATTTTCTTGTGCTGCCGTTCCAGCATAATGTCGATATCTTCGCGGAGCTGGAGCGGTTGCTCGGTGATGTCGAGGTATACACGTTGAACCGGACGTACAACGAGGCCCGTGACCTGGAGGACGGGAAATACCGGCAGCGGGTGGAGCAGCTGGTGGAGCAGAAGGACGTGACAGTCCTGTCCATGGAGGCGGATTCCCCGGTTGACACGTTGCTGGTGGAGCTGGCCGGCGAGTACGTGGTGTGTACGAACGACCGCGAGCTCCGGCAGCGGCTGGACGCGGACAACCTCCCGCACGTGTACCTCCGGCAGCGCAGCTATCTCGAGGGCGAGAATCTCGACGCGTCACTACCTTTTTAAAAGTACGAGCGGCTGTGGAATACAGCCTTCTAAAGGCTGCAACGCAGGAAAAAGGGTGTATACAGGATGAACGAAACGACACATACTGCACCGGGTACCGGGCCGGATCCGCGGAGGAGCCAGTAGATGTTCTACGAGGTCACATTCCGCGACCGGGTAAAGGTGCCGCCGCAGCTGCTCGGCGCGGACGTCGAGGAGTCGGTGCGGGAGAGCCTGCGGAAACAGTACGACGGGAAGCTGGACGAGGATATCGGGTCGGTCGTCGCACTCCTGTCCATCGAGGACATCGGGGAGGGCGATATCGCGCCGGAGGAGGCAGGCGCGTACTACCCGGTGATGTGCGACGCGCTGGCATATCTTCCGGAGCTGCACGAGGTCGTTCTCGGCGAGGTGTCCGAGATCACGGAGTTCGGTGCGTTCGTGTCGCTCGGCCCGATCGAGGCGCTGTGCCACGTGTCCCAGATCATGGATGACTACGTGTCGTACAACGAGGAACAGGACCAGCTGTCCGGCGAGGACGGCGACCGCGTGCTGACGGAGGGCGACGTTGTGAAGGCGCGGATCACTGCGGTGAGTCTGGCCGACGAGGACGACCACAAGATCAACCTGACGATGCGGCAGCCCGGTCTCGGGAAGCTGGAATGGATCGAGGAGGACGTGGAAGAGGCCGAGGCCGCAGAAGAAGACGATAACGGAGGCGGGAGCTGATGGCGGATAGAGCCTGCACCAACTGCAAACGTATCGTGGACAGCGGGAGCGAGTGTGATATCTGCAAGAACGATGAACTAACGTCGAACTGGCGCGGCCTCGTCGTGATATACGACCCGGAGGACTCGGAGATCGCCGAGGAGATCGGGGTGTCGACGCCGGGCCGGTACGCGGTACAGGTGAACGTGTGATGGACAACTGCCGTAGCAGTTGGCAATACTGCCCCCCTCCGGGGGGCGCCCGGCGGAGCCGGGCATCGCGTGCCGCCTCCGCATGGGAGGCGAGGTGAACGTATAGATGGAGCTTGAGATAATCGAGCGAGAGGAACAGGCGCTGATGGACCGTGAAGAGATAACTGTCGAGATCTCCCACGCCGGCGAGGCAACGCCGAGCGCGGCAGCCGTCCGCGACCAGATCGCGGCGGAACTCGATCTCGACCCGAAGACCGTCGAAATCGCTGCTATCCGCTCCTCCACCGGTCTCTCCACCTCGACGGGGACGGTCCGTGTGCACGAGGAGCCGGTCCACGAGGAGCTGCCGGAGGAAGCAGAAGAGGACGGAGAACCAGAAGATGAGGAAGCAGGAGAGCCGGCGGAAGAAGAGGCCGACGAGGAAGAATCGGGCGGTGACGCAGAGGAGTCCGGAGAAGCTGCTGAAGAGATGGAAGAAGAGGAGGAGGCAGCGGACGAGGAAGACGGCGAGGACGACGGTGACGCAGATGAGGAAGACCCTGAAGAGGAGGAAGACGGTGAGGGAACGGAAGAGAAGGACGGTGATGCATAGGATGGGGAAGCACGAAGCTGTTGCAGTATACGAGAAGTACGACGAGGACGGGTCTGCGACGCATCCGCAGTGCCCGCGGTGCGATTCCTTCCTGGCGGAGCACGACAACCGGAAGACCTGTGGAAACTGCGGGTTCTCCGAGATAGAGAAGTAACACCTTTAATCCTTCTACCAAAGGCGAGAGTATGCGCTGCCTCGGTATCGAGTCGACCGCGCACACGTTCGGCGCAGGCGTCGTATCCGACGGGAAGATCGTGGCCAACGAGAAATCGATGTACGAACCGGTGGAGGGCGGCATTCACCCGCGGGAAGCGGCGGAACATCACTACCAGGAATCGCTGGACGTGTACAAGCAGGCGCTGGCCGCCGCCGACGTAGAGCCGGGAGAGCTTGACTGCATCGCGTTCTCACGCGGCCCGGGTATGCCGCAGTCGCTTGAGGTCGGCGCCGTCGCTGCACGGACCCTTGCACTGAAACACGATATTCCGCTGTACGGGGTGAACCATGTGATCGGGCACGTGGAGGTCGGCCGGCACGCCACCGCGGCGGACGATCCTGTCGTTCTGTTCGTGTCCGGCGGGAACTCGCAGGTTATCGCGTACGCGGGCGGCCGGTACCGGGTGTTCGGCGAGACGCTGGACATCGCTGCAGGCAACGCGCTGGACAAGCTTGCGCGGACCCTTGGCATCCCGCATCCCGGCGGGCCGGAGATCGAACGCCTCGCGGAGGAGGGCAACCAGCTGCACGACCTGTCGTACACGGTGAAGGGTATGGATTTCTCGTTCTCCGGGCTGCTGACCGAGGCGCAGCGGCTGTATGAAGAGGAGAACGTGGCCAGAGAGGACCTGTGTTTCTCGTTCCAGGAGCACCTGTACGCGATGCTGGTGGAGGCGACGGAGCGGGCGGTGGCACACCTCGGGAAGGACGAAGTACTGCTGACCGGTGGGGTGGCGGCGAATTCACGGCTGCGGGAGATGGTGGAGCAGATGTGCGGGCAGCGCGGCGCGGACGCGTACCTCTGCCCGCAAGAGTACGCCACTGACAACGGTGCGATGATCGCGTTGCAGGGCGTGAACCGGGCGCAGCATAGCGATCCGGACACGCCGGAGGATACAGCGGTACGGCCGGACTGGCGGCCGGACGAGGTGGACGTGACATGGCGGTGATGCTGGATGCGGCGGACGAAGACGCGGTCGCGCGGGCCGCTTCAGTAGTGCAGGAGGGCGGCACGGTCATCTACCCGACCGAGACATGCTACGGCCTGGGATGCGACGCCACAGACCCGGAAGCAATCGAACAGGTGTACGATATCAAGCAGCGGCCGCGGGAGAAAGGATTGACAGCAATCGTCGCCGACCTGGCCATGGCCGAGGAGTACTGTGTGCTGTCTGACCGGGAGCGGGCTGTGGTGGAGGCGTTCATGCCCGGCCCGCTCACGCTCGTAGCGGAGAAAACGGATGCGGTGCCGGACACGCTCAACGAGGCGCTCGCGTTCCGTGTGCCGGGAAGCGAGGTCGCACGGCTGCTGCCGGAGAAGGCTGGCGTCCCGGTGGTGGCGACCAGTGCCAACGTCAGCGGGGCCCCGTCCAGCTACAGGGTGGAGGAGGTCAGCGAGGAGGTTGTGGATGCGGTCGACGTCGTCCTTGACGCGGGAGAGCTGGAGGAATCGGCGTCGAGCACCGTAATCAGTATAAGCGAGACCCGGGTAACGGTACACCGTGACGGCCCTGTGACGCGCGACAAGGTGGAGGCGGTGCTCCATGGCAGCTGAGACCACCATCCTGTTCGATGTCGGGATGATCATCATCGCTGCCACGATACTCGGGGTGGTGGCGAAGATGCTGCGGCAGCCGTTGATCGGGGCCTATATCCTCGCAGGCATCCTTATCGGACCGGATGTCCTCGGGATCGTCCGGAATACCGAGGTCATCCGGATGTTCGCCGAGCTCGGTGTCGCCTTCCTGCTGTTCATGGTCGGCCTGGAACTGGATCTGTCGCGGCTGAAGGAGGTGCGGAACGTTGTCCTGGGTGCGGCACTGACAGAGGTGATGTTCCTGTTCTCCATCGGGTTCTTCATCATGTATCTTCTCGGGTTCGGCGGGTTCCCGGCGATCTATGTCGGCCTGTTCATCGCGTTCAACTCGACCGCGGTCCTGATTAAACTGCTGGCCGACAGGGGAGATCTGGACACGCTGCACGGCCGGATCATCCTCGGCATCCTGCTCATCCAGGACATCATCGTGGTTCTCGCGCTGTCAGTCCTGTCGACGCTCAACACACCGGGACTCGAGATCATCGCGTCCGCGATCGTCCAGGGCGCCGGACTGTTCGCGCTTGCGGTGGTGCTGAGCAAGTACGTCATGCCTAATTTCTTCGCGCTCATCGATGATTCGCATGAGATCGTACTGCTGAGCTCTGTCGCAATCCTGTTCGCGTTCGTCGGGGCCGCGGTGGAGACCGGGTTCTCGGCGGCTGTCGGCGGGTTCCTCGCCGGCATCGCGCTGACGGCGTTCCCGTACAATATCGAGATCGCGGAGCGGGCACGGTCGATGCGTGACTTCTTCGTCACCATCTTCTTCGTGTCGCTCGGGATGCTCGTCAGCCTGTCGCACCTGTCCAAGCTGCTGGTACCGTTCGTGGTACTGCTCGCGGCCATCCTGCTACTGAAACCGTTCTTCGTCACGCTGATGGTGTCGCTGTTCGGGTACGGGCGGCGGACATCGTTCTACACCGGGTTGAACCTGTCGCAGGTGTCAGAGTTCTCCATGGTGCTGGCGTTGCTCGGGCTGCAGATGGGGCATATCGATACAGGGATCTTCTCGCTGGTGACGGCGCTCATGGTCGTGTCGATCACGATAACCTCGTACGCTGTCAAGTACCAGATAAACCTGTACGAACTGTTCGGCGAGTTCGTGGTGACGTTCCGGGACAGCTCCTACGAGGAGTCGACGTCGGACCTGGAAGACCATGTGGTGGTGTGCGGCGTACATATCAAGGGGCGGAAGATCCTGCGGTTCCTGGAGGACCACGACGAGAGCATCGTTGTCATCGACCACGACCCGGAGATCATCTCCTGGGCACAGAAGGAAGAGGACATCGACCCCGTGTACGGCGACATCGAGGACGCGCTGACGCTGGAGCGGGCCAACGTGGAGCAGGCGAAGGCGGTGATATCGACGGTGCCGGATGCAGAGGATAACCGGTACCTGGTGAACTACCTCGAGAAGCACAACCCGGACGCGGTCTCCATCGTGTCCTCGGACGACATGGAGTCCGCCCTCTTGCTGTACGAGGAAGGAGCTGACTACGTCCTGTACCCGGAGATGCTGGCCGCGAAGGAGGCGTCCGAGATGGTGGAGCAGCTGTACGAGGACGGCGGACCGCTGGAACAGGCGCGGGAGGAGCATATCGAGGAGCTGGAGCGCGAGGTGGAGAAGGAGATCTTGGCGCGGTACGAACCGCAGTTCATCCAGCAGCTCCGGAACCGGGTGCAGGAGGTGAGCCGCCGTGGAGACGATGAGTAAGGGCGCCGAGGC